>JAEKLU010000075.1 GCA_019509685.1 Mesorhizobium sp.
CGAGCATTTCATCTTCGAGATCACCGGCAAGGGCTCCAAGCTCGACCAGTTCATCGCCATCATGAAGCCGCTCGGCCTGGTCGAGATCTGCCGCACCGGCGTGGCGGCGATGAACCGCGGCCCGCAGGCGATGTAAGCGTGCCGGCCGGCGGGCATGTCTTTGGCCCGTCCATTCTTTGCCGCTGGCTTTTGCGGGTTAGCCAAAAGGTCAATAAGGCTGACATATCTTTGAGGATGTCATGTCGCTCGACGCTTTTCTCGCTCTGTTGCTCTATGCCCTGGTGACTTCGATCACGCCAGGGCCGAACAATTTCATGCTTTTGGCGTCGGGCGTCAATTTCGGCATTGCCAGGACGATCCCGCACATGCTGGGCATCAGCATCGGCTTTTTCGTGCTGCTGTTGGCAGTCGGCTTCGGCCTCGGCGCGGTGCTGACGGCGTTTCCGGCGCTGCACACGGCTCTCAAGATCGCGGGCGCCGCCTATCTGCTCTATCTCGCCTGGAAGATCGCCATGTCGCGTTCGCTGAGCGGCAAGGGCGAGACCGAGGCCAAGCCGATGCGTTTCATCGATGCGGCGGCTTTCCAATGGGTCAATCCCAAGGCCTGGGTGATGGCGATCACCGCCATGGCCGTCTACACCAATCCCGATCACCCGTTCATCTCGGTGGCGCTGATCTCGGCCGCCTTCGCGATCGTCAACCTGCCCAGCGTGTCCATCTGGGCCGGATTTGGCACGGCGTTGCGCGGCTTCCTGTCGGATCCGACGCGGCTGAAATGGTTCAACATCGCCATGGGCGTATTGCTCGCAGCGACGCTGTGGCCGATGCTGAAATAGGGGCGGGGCTCATTGATTGGAGCAGATGCCGATCGGTGACTTGAATCTGATTTGCAGCCCTTGGAAATCGTTCCGCTTCAAGACACAATCATAGCGCCTAGCCTCTTTGGGGAGAGTCCGATGGAAAGCCACGAGCCGTTTTTACGCGAGGCGATTGCACTCTCGAAATCCGCAGTGGAACGCGGCGACGAACCGTTTGGCGCGGTGCTGGTGAAGGACGGCGACGTCATCCTGCGCGCCGAAAACAGCGTCTTCACCGGCCACGATATGACGAACCACGCCGAGATGAACCTGGTCAAACTGGCCGCGCAACAATACGACACCGCTTTTCTCGCGGACTGCACGCTCTACACCAGCACGGAGCCGTGCGCGATGTGCTCCGGGGCGATCTACTGGTCGGGCGTCGGGCGTATGGTGTTTGCATGCTCTGAAGCGCGGCTTGGCGAGATCGCTGGGATCGGGTTGAACGTGCCGAGCCGGGCGGTGCTGCAAACCGGCGCGCGCATCGTCACTGTGGTTGGCCCGAACCTCGAAGACGAAGCCGCCGAGGTGCATCAGGAATTCTGGCCGAAGCATCTGGGCAAGGCTTAGACCTCAGCTTTTGGGGACTATGAAGGGCCTCGGCCGGCGGCCATTGCAGGCTGCTCACCCATTGTGCAGTGCACATTAAATCTTCGTAATGCCGCGTTTTGGCCCTTTTCCGCCAAAGCCTTGTCCTATCTATTCGGCGAAAATCGCGGCAAGGCGCCGTGAACCGAGCTAGAATAAGACCACCGGGTTCGGCGTGTCTGGTAAAGGGCATGGTGTCGATGCGCGGAAAAATCGCTTTTGCAGTCGTTGCTGTCGCCTGTCTGGCGGGCGCCGGGCTCTACTTTTCGCCCACGACGCTAGCCAAGGTCCAGCAGCTGATTTCCGGCACGCAGGCTGACGTGAACAAGACGACCAGCGGCGACAAGACGGCCAAGGCCCCGGACAACTCGAAAGGCGAGACTGCAAAAGGCGGTGGCGCGCGTTCGGCATCGATCGTCTCCGCGACCGCCACGACCGCCGATTTCCCGATCCGCCGCTATGCCATCGGCTTCGTCTCCTCGCCGGCGGTGGTCTCGATCAATGCCCGCGTCTCCAGCCAGATCGTGTCGATCGATGTCAAGGACGGCCAGATGGTCAAGGCCGGCGATGTGCTGCTCCGGCTCGATGACCGCGCGCTGAAGGCGCAACTGGCCAAGGACCAAGCGACTTTGGCCAAGGACCAGGCGCTGCTTGCCAGTTCCAATTCCGATCTCCAGCGCGCCAAGGACCTTGTCGCCAAGCAGGCCGGCACCCAGCAGACCTACGACCAGGCGGTGGCGGCGCAGAAGGCGGCGGCCGCGACGGTCGATGCCGACAGGGCGACGATCGACGCCGACAATGTGCAGCTCGGCTTTGCCACCATCGCGGCGCCGATTGCCGGCCGGCTGGGCGCCGTCAACGTCTCGGTCGGCGACCTGGTTACGCTCAGCAACGGCAACTCGAGCACAGCGACGCCGCTGGTGACGATCACCCAGATGGACCCGCTGCAGGTCAACTTCAACCTGCCGGAAAGCAACCTGGCGCTGCTGCACAAGGCGCTGGCCAATCCGCAGCAAGGCGCGGTGACGCTGACCAAGGACGGCGCCCCGACGCCGATCGGCAAGGGCACGCTCGACTTCGTCGATTCCAGTGTCGACACCGCGTCGGGCACGATCGCCACGCGGGCGAGCATTCCCAATGCCGATCTGTCGTTGTGGCCTGGACAATATGTGAACGTCATTCTTGACGCCGGCATCATGCCGCAGATGACGTCCGTTCCGACGGTCGCCGTGCAGCCCAGTCAGAAGGGCCCGTTCGTCTATGTGGTTAAGCCCGACAACACGGTCGAGATGCGGCCGGTGCAGGTGGCGCTGACCGAGGCCGAAAACAGCGCCATCAGCCAGGGTCTGAGGAGCGGCGAGAAGGTCGTCACCGAAGGCCAGACGCGGCTGAAGGACGGTGCCGCCGTTCATGAAGGGAAGGCCACGGCGAGTGCAGCGGCGCCAAAGGTGGCTGAGGCGAGCAGCGCCGGCGGCGGGGCGGCCCAATGATCTCCGAATTCTGCATCCGCAGGCCCGTCGCCACCCTTTTGATGTCGTTCGCCCTCGTTCTGGGTGGGCTGTTCGCCTACAAATTCCTGCCGGTGGCAGCACTGCCGAGCGCCGAATTCCCGGTCGTCAACGTCTCGGCCTCTCTGCCGGGCGCGTCCCCGGAGACGATGGCGACATCGGTGGCGACGCCGCTGATCAAGCAGTTCGCGACCATCGCCGGCATCGATTCCATCTCGACCAGCAACTCGCTCGGCCAGACCTCGATCGCCATCCAGTTCGTGCTCAACCGCGACATCGACGCCGCCGCCGCCGACGTGCAGGCGGCGATCGCGCGCACCCAGAAGTCATTGCCGCCGCAGATGACGGCGCCGCCGAGCTACCGAAAAGTCAATCCGGCCGATGCGCCGATCCTCTTGATGTCACTGGTCAGCGACACGGTTCCGCTGACCGACCTCGACGCCTTTGCCGAAAACGTCATCTCGCCGTCGCTGTCGACCATCGACGGCGTGGCGCAGGTCTCGATCTTCGGCCAGCAGAAATATGCTGTGCGCATCCAGATCGATCCGACGGCGCTTGCCGCGCGCGGCATCTCGATCGACCAGTTGCAGGCGGCGGTCTCTTCGGCCAACAGCAACACGCCGCTCGGTGTGCTGCAGAACAACAAGCAGCAGCTGACCATCACCGCCAACACCCAGCTGACCGACGCGGCCGGCTTCTCCAACCTCATCATTGCCACCAAGAACGGCCACCCGGTGCGGCTGGGCGAGGTCACGCGGGTGGTCGATTCCGTGCAGACCACGACGACGGCGAGCTGGTATGACGGCACCCGCGCCATCATCATGGCCGTGCAGCGCCAGCCCGACGCCAACACGGTCGACGTCGTCGACAAGGTCAAGGCGATGCTGCCGTCCTTCCAGGACCAGATGCCGGCCGCCGCGCAGATCAAGCTGCTCAACGACCGCTCGACCTCGATCCGCCAGGCCGTCGACGACGTGCAGTTCACGCTGCTGTTGACCATCGCTCTCGTGGTGATGGTGATCTTCGTGTTCCTGCGCCGGGTTACGGCGACCATCATCCCGGCCGTGGCGGTGCCGATCTCGCTGATTGCGACACTCGGCGCGATGTTCCTGTTCGGCTTCTCGATCGACAACATCTCGCTGATGGGACTGACGCTGGCCGTCGGCCTGGTCGTCGACGACGCCATCGTCATGCTGGAAAACATCTTCCGTCACATGGAAGAAGACGGGCTGTCGGCTTTCGACGCCTCGCTGAAGGGCGCGCGCGAAATCGGCTTTACCATCATCTCGATCTCGATCTCGCTGGTGGCGGTGTTCATCCCGGTGCTGCTGATGGGCGGCGTGATCGGGCGTATCTTCAACGAGTTCGCCGTGGTGGTGACGGTCGCCATCCTGGCATCGATGTTCGTGTCGCTGACCTTGACGCCGATGCTGTGCTCGCGGCTCCTGTCGGTCACCAAGGCCGATCGCGACAAGCATGCTCCCGGCCACAAGCAGGACCTCGTCACACGCGGCTACGACCGGGTCTTGAGCTTCTGCCTGCGCCACACCTTCCTGGTGTTCCTGGTGTTCATAGGCACCGCGGCGGCATCGGTGTGGCTGATCGAGATCTCGCCGAAGGGCTTTTTTCCGCAGGAGGATATCGGCCAGATATCGGTGACGACCATCGCGCGGCAGGATATCTCGTTCGACGCCATGTCCAAGCTGCAAGGGCAGGTGGCCAGCGTGTTCTCGCACTCACCCTATGTCGACCATGTGGCGTGGTCGGCGGGCAGCGGCAACAATGCGCTCAACCAGGGACAGCTCTTCGTCCAGCTCAAGGGCAAGGACCAGCGGCCGGATATCGAAAAGGTGCTTTCGGATCTGCGCAAGCAATTGTCGGGCGTTGCAGGCATCGAGACCTACATGCAGCCGGTGCAGAATCTGAGGCTCGGCTCGCGCTCGTCGGCCAGCGCCTACCAGCTTGTGGTTCAGGGCCTCGATACCGGCCTGACCGATCAGTGGGCGCAGAAGCTGAATGACGCGATGGCGGCCGACCATACGACCTTCACCGATGTCACCAGCGACCTGCAGAACAATGCGCTGCAGGCGTCGCTGGTGGTGGACCGCGACAAGGCCGCCCAGCTCGGCATCGACACCGACACACTGCGCTCCGCGCTCTACGGTGGGTTCGGCACCGACCAGGTTTCAACGATCTTCGGTTCGGCCGACAGCTACGAAGTCATCACCGAACTCGACCCCAAGATCGAATGGTCGCCCGAGCGCATGCTTGCCATCCAGATGCGGACGGCGAGTGGCTCCCTGGTGCCGCTTGGCGCCTTCGCCCGGGTCGACCGCACGGCCGGCGCCTTGACCGTCAACCAGCTCGGCCAGCTTCCGGCCGTGACCATCTCCTACAATCTGCCGCAGGGCGTGGCGCTGGGTGACAGCGTGACCCGTATCAATGCGCTCAAAGAGCAGATCGGCATGCCGACGGCGATCTCGACCACCTTTGCCGGCACGGCCAAGACCTTCCAGGACTCCCTCGCCAACCAGGGCCTGCTGGTCGGCGGCGCGATCCTGACCATCTATATCGTGCTCGGCATTCTGTATGAGAGCTTCATCCATCCGCTGACCATCCTCACCGGCCTGCCGTCGGCGGTGCTGGGCGCCGTGGTCGCCTTGCGCTTCGCCGGCATGGATCTGTCGGTCATCGCGGTGATCGGCATCCTGATGCTGATCGGCATCGTCAAGAAGAACGGCATCATGATGGTCGACGTCGCGCTTGAGCTCCGACGAGAAGGCATGTCCGCCAAGGACTCCATTCACAAGGCCTGCCTGATGCGGTTCAGGCCGATCATGATGACGACGTTGGCAGCCCTGATGGGTACGTTCCCGATCGCGCTCGGCACTGGCGCCAGCGCCGAGCTGCGCCAGCCGCTGGGCGTTGCCGTCGTCGGCGGCCTGCTCGCCTCGCAGGCGTTGACCCTGTTCGTGACACCGGTGATCTACGTCTACATGGAGAATTTCTCGGGCTGGCTGGTCGGCTTGTTCTCGAAGAAGAGCCAGCCGAATTTGCAGGCTGTGGAGGGGGAGAGGCAGCGCTCCCTGTTCGATAATGACGAAGGCCGGATCGAACCGCAAAAGACAGCGGCCGAATAATCGGCAGCTGGCCCAAATCCCGGTGCTTGCCGCGCGAAGCGGGTGATCCTAATTTCGCGTCATGTCCCATGATCATGACCACGACAACGAGCTCGATCCGTTTGCGGCGCGTGTGCGCGCGCTGGAAACGATACTCACGCAAAAGGGCCTGATCGATCCGGCGGCCATCGACGTCATCGTCGACACCTACGAGACCAAGATCGGCCCGCGCAACGGCGCGCGCGTGGTGGCCAAGGCCTGGGGCGATCCGGCCTATGCCGACTGGCTGAAACGCGATGCGACGGCGGCGATCGAAGCGCTCTCCTATTCCGGCCGCCAGGGCGAGCACATGCAGGCGGTGTTCAACACCGAGGAGACGCACAACCTCGTCGTCTGCACGCTGTGTTCCTGCTATCCATGGTCGGTGCTCGGACTGCCGCCGGTCTGGTACAAGGCGCCGCCTTACCGGTCGCGGGCGGTGATCGATCCGCGCGGCGTGCTGGAAGAATTCGGACTGACGCTGCCGGCGGAGAAGAAGATCCGGGTCTGGGATTCGACCGCCGAGCTTCGCTACCTTGTGGTGCCGATGCGCGCGGAGGGCACCGAGAGCTGGAGCGAGGAAGAGCTCGCCGGGTTGGTGAG
>JAEKLU010000348.1 GCA_019509685.1 Mesorhizobium sp.
TTCGCCACGAGCTCGACGTCTTTCCAGCGGGTGACGAACCACAGATTGACCGAAGGCACGAAGGCCACCGGGGCGCTGCGCCTGAGTTCGGCATAGATCGGGTACGGATCCGCTTCCAGCGCCTCGACGGTGATGTTTTCGGCAAAACTCATGCCGCGCTCCGTTGCGATGAGAGGGCGGCGCCTGGCGCCGCCCGCATTTGTCAGTCTTTCAGCGGAAGGCCTAGATTTGCGAAGGCTGCCGGATCCCGGCTCTTCAAGGCTCCAGCCAGCAGCAGTCCGACAACGGCGGCAATCAGCACCAAGAGCGGCAGGAAGACGCCGAGGAAGCCGCCGGCGCCCGACAGGCTGCCGAAATTGATGACGATCAGATAGATGATGACGACAAAGGCGATGAACGTCAGCCCCGGCAGGATGGTGGTCTTGAGCGCGTTCTCCTGATTGTCCGGATTGGCGCGGAAATACATCACGACAGCCAGCGAGGCGACCGCCATCATCACGATGACGCCGAGCGTGGCGACATTGGTTAGCCACGAGAACAGCGCCAGCACCGGATCGAGGCCGAGTACGGCGAAGAGCCCGACGACCAGGGCCGCAAGCACGGTCTGGATGACGGAAGCGACATGCGGGCTCTGATGCGCCGAATGGGTGACGCCGATCGCCTGCGGCAAGAGCTTCTCGCGGCCCGAAACGTAGATGTAGCGGGCGACCGCATTGTGGAAGGCGAGCACCCCGGCGAACAGGCTGGATACGAACAGGATGCTCATCGCGTGGGTGAGCAACGTTCCGGCATAGCGGTCGGACAGGCCGAACAGGAAGGTGGTCGGATCCTGTAGAGCCTGGAGAGACGGCAGGAGCTTGTCGACGCCGGCGCCGACCGCCATCAGCCAGGCGGTGACCATGTAGAACAGGCCGATCAGGATGACGGAGAAATAGGTGGCGCGCGGGATGGTCACTTTCGGGTCGCGCGCCTCTTCGGCATAGATCGTCGTCGCCTCGAAGCCGATGAAGGCGGCGAAGCAGAACAGGATGGCGATCGCCGGCGCGCCGCTGGTGATCTGGCTCCAGCTGAAGGGTGCGGCCGACAGGCCGCTGTCGCCGCCGGTCTTGAGGATGGTGAGGTCGAGGATCAGCACCACGACATATTCGGCAAGCACCAGCACGGTCAGGATCTTGGCCGACAGGTCGACCTGGCGGTAGCCGAGCACGGCGACGATGGCGATGGCGATGAAGCTCCACACCCACCAGGGCAGGTTGATGCCCCAGCCGGCGAACAGGCCGGCGGTGGCCGCGCCGAGCAGGCCCATGACGCCGATCTGCATGGCGTTGTAGGACAGGATGGCGATCAGCGCTGTGGCGCCGCCGGCAAAGCCGCCGAGGCCCCGCGCGGCGTAGGCGTAGAAGGCGCCGGCATTGCCGATGTGGCGCGCCATGGCGACATAGCCGACGGCGAACAAAAGCAGCAGAAGCGTCACGATGAGATAGGTGCCGGCAAAGCCGGCGCCGTTGCCCATCAGCATGCCGAGCGGCGTGCCGCCGGCGACAGCCGTCAGCGGCGCGGCGGCAGAGATCACCATGAAGGTGATGGCGCCGACGCCGAGGCTGTTCTTCCTTAGCCGGTTCGCTGAACCCGCTTCAATGGTTGTCATGTGTCCCTCCATTCCGCCGTGCGGAAGCCAAGTGTCCCTGAGATGCCGAGGGCCTTCTGATGGGGCCAACTTTTGCATTTCATTATTTGCAACGGCATTTCGATATTAGACTTGCAAAGGAATCGACTTGCTGTCAAGTTAATTCGCACGTTAAGTATCTGACGGAGGATCCGACGCGATATGAGCACGGTGGCCAAAGCCATTTCGCTGCTGGAGTTGCTGGGCCATGGCGCGCCGGAGACGGCGCTTGCCGA
>JAEKLU010000076.1 GCA_019509685.1 Mesorhizobium sp.
ATAGTCGTGACCATGGCGGTGCCAGCCGGTGTTGTCGCCGGGCTGGAAGCGGTATTCGGTGACGATCACGCGTTCATTGTCGATGAAGACGGTGGCCTTGGCGGTTCCAGTCATGGTGTTCTCCCTTTTGTGTCAGCAAAGGAGATGACGCGCTCGCACGTCAGTGCCAGGATGCGGCCAGTCATGGCGCCAAAGAAAAGCCCGGCGCGATGGCCGGGCTTGGTCTTGAAGTCTTTGGATCGGCTCAGGCGAGGCTGCCGTTGATCCAGTGCGACAGCGCGGTCTTCGGCGCGGCGCCAACCTTGATGTCGGCCATCTCACCACCCTTGAAGATCATCAGCGTCGGGATCGAACGCACGCCATACTGCGCCGCCAGCTCCGGATTCTCGTCGATGTTAAGCTTAGCGATCTTGACCTTCGAGCCGAGCTCGTTGGCAATCTCTTCCAGCGACGGGCCGATCATCTTGCAGGGACCGCACCACTCCGCCCAGAAATCCACCACGACCGGCTCCTTGGCGTTGAGCACATCGGCCTGGAAATTGCTCTTGTCGACCTTGACGGTGGCCATGCTGAAATCCTTTCGAAAACTCGGGTTGCACCAAATGTGGTGGTTCCGATGGCGATCTTCAAGCAGCTCTTGTGTCACGCTCGTGTGAGTCGGGCAAGGGCGTCGTCCATGGCCGCCGCCGGCAACTCGATCAGGCGCGGCGCCTCGGTGAAGAGCAGCGCCGCCGCCACCTCGCGGCCAGGATAAAGCGGCTGGAGCAGGGCCCGATAGAGCGCCAGCTGCAGCACATAAGCCGGCGGCACCTCCGCCAGGTTCGCCGGCGCCGGCCGGTTGGTCTTGTAATCGACGATCGAGACTTTCTCGGCAGTGACCGCCAACCGGTCGATCTTGCCGGAGATCGAGCGCAGCCTGCCCTTGACCTCGAGACTGCCCATGACCGCGACCTCGGCGCGGGAGGAGGGCGAAAACAGTGTATCAAAGCGGCTGTCGGAAAGGATTGAAAGCACGGCGTCCAGCGCCTTGTCGCGCTCTCGCTCCGGCCAGTCGGCGCCCGCGCGCGCCAGATAGCGTTCCGCTGCGCTCTGCCTTTCCTCTTCCGCAATGCCGGGCAACATCTGGAGCAATTTGTGCAGGGCCAGCCCGCGCACCACCGCAAAGCCGGGCTCGGCCTCGGTGTCGAGCACCGGTGAGTGTGTATCCGGCACGGGCTCGTTCGCCTCGTCGATCAGCGCCGAGGCGCCGGACGGCGATAGCGGTCTTGGCAATTCCTCGTCAGGCGGCAGCAGCCGGAACAGGCCGTCCGGCAGCGGCAGTGCGTGCTCGATAGGGCTCTGCGCCGCGCCCGCTGCAAGCGCCACCGGCGGCAGCTTCGTCATATGGAAGCGATGCACGCCTATGTCGGCCGTCGCCGGGTGGCGGCGTTCCGTGCTTTCCGGCGCACCGGCTAGCGCGCGGCTGACGATCGAATGCCAGGTGCCGGTGCTCGGCTGTCGCTTGCCGTGATAACCGCAGACGATCAGCCGGTCCTCGGCGCGCGTCATGCCGACATAGAGCAGCCGCCGGTATTCGTCGTCGGCAAGCTCGCGCGCCCGCATCGAGGCCGTTCGCGAGACGTCATTGGCGACATCGCTGGCCGAACGCCACAGATAGCCTTTTCCCCGCCACTGCGCGCCGGAACTTTCGAACGGCATCAGCCGTGGCAGATGCTGGTCGCTGAACGGCGCCGAGCCGCCATCGACGAGGAAAACCACCGGTGCTTCGAGACCCTTGGCGGCATGCACCGTCATGACGCGCACCTCGTCGCGCGTCTGGTCCATCTCGCGCTTGATCTCGGGACCGGCATTCTCCAGCGTCGACAGGAAGGATTCCAGCCCTGGCAGTCCGGTGCGCTCCTCGGCAAGGCAAAAGCTAAGGAATTCGTCGAGGATGTCGCCGGCTTCCGGCCCGAGCCGCGCCGTCATCTTGCGACGCAGTCCGTCGCGCGCCAGCAGTCCGGCATAGAACTCGAACACCGGTTTGAACGCGGCCTCGTTCGTCCAGGCGTCGAGCCGGCCAACGACGGCGGCCAAGGCCTCGTCTCCAGCCGCATGTTGGCGCAGCGAGGCGATCAGCGACAGGCCCTTCGGCCGCGCGCCGGCGAGCGCCAGCAGCGTCTCCTCGGAGATTTCGAAGATCGGGCTGCGCAGCACGGCGGCTAAAGAAAGGTCGTCTTCCGGCTGGATCAGGAAATGGCCAAGCGCGATCAGGTCCTGCACGGCGATATGGCCGGGCAGGCTCAGCCTGTCGGCGCCCGCAACCGGGATCTGCCGGTTCTTGAGGCTGCGCGACAGCGCATGGACGAAACGGTCACGTTTGCGCACCAGGACGAGAATGTCGCCGGCCGTCAGCCTGCGGCCTTTGCCTTCGATGACCTCGCCATTGCGCAGCCAGTTCTGGATGGTCGCAGCCACATGCTCGGCCACGCGCACGGCTGGCGCGCTGGCGTGGTTGACCGGCAAGGTCCAGTCATCCGGCTCCTCGACCGCATCCGTGCCGACCGACGGCCACACCTCGACATAGCCAGGCGCATCGATGCGGATCGCCTTGTGGCTGAGCGGATCGGGATCGTGACTGATGCCGCGCCGCACGCCAGGCTCGGCAAAGACGCGATCGACGGCGGCAAGCACATCGTCGCTCGACCGGAACGACCAGGTGAGCTTGAGGTTGGCAAAGGACGCCTCGGCGTCGCGCACGCGCCCGGCAAACAACAACCGGCTGTCGGCAAAGGAATCGGGTGCCGCGCCCTGGAAGGAGTAGATCGACTGCTTCTCGTCGCCGACGGCAAACACTGTCCGCCTGACCGCCTCGCGCTGGCCAAGCCCGGCAAAGAACTCCTCGGTCAGCTTCTTCACCACTTCCCACTGGTCGGGGCTGGTGTCCTGCGCCTCGTCGAGCAGGATGTGGTCGATACCCTGGTCGAGCTTGTATTGCACCCAAGGCCCGGCATCCGGCCGCGACAGCAGGCTGACGGTGCGGGTGATGAGATCGTTGAAGTCGAGAAAGCCGCGGCTGCGCTTCAACTGCTCGTAGCGCGTGATCAGCCATCCGGCGACAGTGAGCGCGGCAACTGTGCCCTCGATCATGCGAAACAGCGCCAGCCGCTCGGACACGTCGAGGATGACCTTCGCCGCCGCCAGGTAGCGTTCGGGCAGATCGGGAAGCCGATCGACCAGCGCCTTCTTGAAGATTTTCGGAGGGTCGTACGGGTCGCCGTCAGCCTTGAGAAAGGCTTTGGCGAGCAAGCGCAGCCGCTGAATGGGATCGCGTTCGGCAAAGGCGTTTTGCGCGTAAGGCAGAACATTGTTCAGAACCGTGCGTGCGTCGGTAGCGTCCGCGGCGCGGGCAAATTCCGCGTACTGGCTTGGCGAAAAACCCGGCAGCGGCCAGATGGCGGCGGCGATATCATCGGCCGTCTGGCTCGGACGGAAGCCGAATTCGGCGAACAATGGCTGGAAATCCCTTGTCACGCCCAGCCGGGCGATGAAGTCGCGCAATTCGTCGCGCTTGCGCACGATCTCGGCGAGCAGCGTGTCGAGGCCGAACTCGCCGCCGCGTTCCAGCACAACGGCAAAGGCTTCCGCCATGCCCTCGACCCCGGCGCCCGCGCCCGAAATCATGTCGCGGCGGGCATCGCCGAACAGCGAGGCTTCCATCTGCGGGTCGAGCATTTCGAAATGCGCCGGGATGTTGGCTTCGAGCGGGAACTGGTGCAGCACCGATTCGCAGAAGGCGTGGATGGTCTGGATCTTCAGGCCGCCCGGTGTCTCCAGCGCTTCGGCAAACAGCCGCCGCGCGCGCCGCATCGTATCGCGGTCGGCGCCTCGCCCGTCGAGTGCCGCGATCCGCTCGCCGAGCTCCGCATCGGGCAACGTGGTCCATTCCGACAAGGTCGAAAACACGCGGTTCGACATGTTGGCGGCGGCCGCGCGCGTATAAGTCAGGCACAGGATCTTCGACGGATCGGTGCCGTTGAGCAGCAGCCGGATGACGCGCTGCGCCAGCACATGCGTCTTGCCCGAGCCGGCATTGGCCGAGACCCAGGCCGAGTTCTGCGGGTCGGAGGCACGCGCCTGGCTGGCGGCTGTCTCGGTGGGGATCGGATATTTCATCCGTCCGCCTCGTCATCGCTGGCGCCGCCGGCCGACCATTCCAGCACGCGCGCCAGATGGTCGTAGTCACCGTCGGCGTCGCCCTCGCGGAATGGCAGCGCCCGCGACAGATAGCCGGTCGCCGGATCGGCATAATGGAACAAGAGCCGCTCCAGCCGCGCCCAGGCCTCTTCCGACAGATCGTTGGCGGTACGGGGTTTGCGGTTGTATTCGAGGATCGATTCCTCGAACACCTCGCCATTCGGCTTCAGCCGCACGAAGGCCAGTTGCGAGGGTTCGCGGATGCCGAGTTCCTTGAAGGCGCCGCGCCTGAGCAAAGCGCCTTCGAGCGCCAACTGCGGCGACAAGAGCGTATGCGCCTGCGCCTTGGAAGGCGAGGAGCCGGTCTTGTAATCGAGGATATCGGCCATGCCGCCGGCCAGCAGATCGACGCGATCGGCATAGCCGGACAGTGTCACGCCGGTACGGCCGACGATGGTCTTTTCGGCGCGTTCCTCGGCGTGGCGGCGGGCGACCGCATCGGCGCGCGTGTGCTCCCATTCGATGATGTTGCCAGCCAGCTTTTCGAAACGCGGCCACCAGACCGCCTCGATATCGGGGGGAAGTGCCGCGTCGGCAAAGCAGACCCGCCCGGCTTCGACAAGGGCGGCCAGCGCGCCTGGCGCGCGCGGGTCTTCCACCCGTCGCGAAAACAGATGCAGGATTTCATGGAACAGCGTGCCGCGTTCGGCAGCACCCGGATCGCGGATCAACGGCTCGAGCGGCATCAGGCCCAGGATGCGCCGGGCGTAGACCGCATAGGGGTCGCGGCGCAGCGTCTCGATCTCGGTGACCGAGAAATGCTGCGGACGCAGGCTAAGCGGCGGCTTCGGTTGCGGGCGCGCGGCAAAATCCTTCCTCTCGCCGGCATCGAGCGCGCGCGCCCATGAAAGCAGCATATCGCCGCGACGGCCAAGCACCGTCGCCTGCTCCTTGCCGATGAAGGTCAGCATGCGCTGCAGCCAGCGCGAGGGCACCGCCGGCGCGTCGCCGGATCGCGCCGCGCGCGTCAGCACGACCTGTTTCGTGCCCATCGCCATCTGGAAATCATGCGCGGCAAGACCGATGCGCCGTTCCGGCGGTTCGAGGTCGATGCCGGTCTTCATCAGCCGCGACATGAAGCGGTCGCTCTCGGGCTTGCGTGGCCACACGCCTTCGTTGAGCCCGCCGATGACCAGCGTGTCGACGCTCTGCAGCCGGGCTTCGAGCGCGCCCCAGATGGCGATGTTGCGGTCGGTGCCCTGCGCCGGTTTCACCGTCTCCGGCGCGATCAGCGCCTCCATCACGTCAGGCCATTCGCTGGCGGGGAAGGTAAAGGGCGAGGACGCGGCAACCAGCCCGCGCAGCAGCTCGGCAAGCTTTTCGCCCGCGTCGCCTGCGTAGAGCGCCGTCACGCTGCCGTCGGCCGCGCGGCCGAGAGCCTCGAGCGCCCCGACACTGGCACGCGTCAGCGTCGCGATATCGGCATCGCTCTCGACGCGCATCGCCGTAAGTACGGAGAGCGCATCGGTAAGACGGCTAAGCATGTCGCGCGCCTGCTCGATCGAGCGGACGCTCAGGCGCGAAAACCAGAAGGGTTGACGGCTGTCGCCGCTCAGTCCGGCGAGCCTCGCCTCGAACAACTGATCGAGCGAGGCGATATCGGGCCGGCCGGTGCCGCCGCGCAGCGCCACCAGCTCGACGAGCTCAGCCGCCTTACGCACAATCTGGCGATCGAGACCGAGGCCAAGCAGAGGGTGCTTGAGCAACGACAGAAGACCGACCGGATCGCCGGGCCGAAACGCCGCCTGCAGCGCCAGCCGCAGCAAAGTGGCCGCCGGCGTGTTGGCAAGCGGCGCGCCGCCGGAATCGTCGGCGACGACACCGAAACGCAGGAGCTCGGCTGAGACCCGCCGCGCCAGCGCACGGTCGCCGGTCACAAGTGCGGCGCGCTTGCCCGGGGTTTCCGCGGCGCGCTTCAGCACGATGGCGATTGCGGCGGCCTCATCGCGCTCATTGGCTGCTTCCACCAGCGTCACGCCGGCCAACGCCTGCTCGATATCGCCGGCCGAAAAACGCGACCGCGTCTCCGTCCAGAACTCGGTCGTCTCAGCCGGCCGCAGCGCCTCGCCGACGAGTGCCGCGCGCAGCGCAAGCGGCCCTGCCGCCTCGCCGATCTCCTCGACATCGCGGCGCGGAATGCCGATGCCGCCGATCAGCTTGGCCAGGCCGTATTGCGGGTGGCCAAGCGTCGCCGGACGCGCGCCGGGCGCGGAGATCGCGGCGAAGGAGGCATCGTCGAGCTCGCGGTCGAGGCCGGGCAGCACCACGGCGCCGTTGGGCAGGCCGGCGATCACGCCGAGCAACTCTGCGGTGGCGGGAATGGAGCCGGTCGAGCCGGCGGCGATCACCGGTCCCGTCGGCGGATTGCGCTTCAACCGCTCGGCTTCCAGCCGGATCAGCGCACTGCGATGCGCGGCCGGGTTGGAGCGGCTGCGCTCCTTGAGCACCTCCGGCCA
>JAEKLU010000077.1 GCA_019509685.1 Mesorhizobium sp.
ACATCACGCCACAGGACAAACGCGCCGCCCGCTTCGGCCTGTTCAACGCCATGTTCGGCACCGGCTTCATCGTCGGGCCGGTGCTCGGCGGATTGCTCGGCGACCATTGGATCCGGCTGCCCTTCATCGCTGCCGCGATGCTCAACGCCGCAAACTTCGTGCTCGCCGTCTTCATCCTGCCGGAGTCGCGCACGCCATCCAGGCAGAAGATCGATCTCGCCGCGCTCAACCCGCTGCGGCCGCTGCGCTGGGTGTTCTCAATGAAGGGGCTGGCGCCCATCGTGCTGGTCTATTTCATCCTCTCCGGCGCCGGCGAAGCCTATGGCACCTGCTGGGCGCTCTGGGGTTTCGACACATTCGGCTGGAACGGCCTATGGATCGGCCTGTCGCTCGGCATGTTCGGGCTCTGCCAGACGTTGGTGCAGGCCTTCCTGCCCGGCCCTGCCGCGCGGTTGCTCGGCGAGCGCAAGGCCTTCATCGTCGGCATGGCCTGCGCCTGCATCGCGCTGGCCGTGATGGCCTTCGCCAACCAGGGCTGGATGGTGTTCGCCATCATGCCGATGTTTGCGCTGAGCGGCATCGGCACGCCGGCCTTCCAGGCTCTTGCCACCCGCCAGGTCGACGCCGCCCGCCAGGGCCAGTTGCAAGGCGTGCTGGCCTCCGCCGTGAGTCTCGCCTCGGTCATTGCCCCGCTCGCCTTCTCGACCGTCTACTTCGCCACCCAGAGAGAGTGGCCCGGCGCCATCTGGCTCTCGGTGATCGTCATCAATGCGGTTGCTGTGCCGCTGGTGTTTGTCGGGACGCGGGCGAGCCGGCAAACGGAGGCGCCTGCGGGTGCGTAGTACGCCTCGCCGCGTTTCCGTAGAGCGCTACGCCTGCATCCCCTTGGCGCCCGTGAGACCGCGCCGGCCGATACAGCGCCAGCGCGATCACGACGAATTTGGTCATCAGCGCCGTCTTTGAAGCCAGGCTTTCGGAGGTGTTGATCAGGATCAGCCAGCCCAGCATCGGCAGCCAGATGCCGGAATGGCCGCGGCGCGCCACCTCGTGCATGAACAGCGCGAAGCCGAAGAAGACCAGAAGCGTGAAGAACGCGCCCTGGTAGAGGGTCATGCGGATGATCGGGTTCTCAATGCCCTGTTCGAGGCCGCCGATCCGGCGCAGGCTCTCCAGCAGGTCGATGTCGGGACCGACGATGATGTCGCGCAGCTCGAGCTGGTTGAACAGGTCGAACATCTGGATGCGCGAATTGGCGCTGCCGTTGTCGGAGACGAAACGTGTGAGCAGCGCGTCGAAGAAGCCGTAGTAGCCGGCGAGCGCGACCGCCAGAGGCAAGAGCGCGCACAGCATGACCACCAGCGCAGCGGCCAAAAGGTTGACGCGCCCGGTCCTGAGCTGCGCGATGCCGCGGATGAACATATAGGCGCCGCCGAGCAGGATGGTCACCACCATGGCCGAGCGGCCGCCGAAAGCGACGAGCGCCGCGCATTGCAGGCCGACGAGCCCGAGCCTCAGCGGCGTCTTCAACGACCGCGAACCGGACAGCAGCGCCAGCACGTAGATCGCGGTGACGGTGGCGTTGGAGAGCGGGTGCCCCTGCAGCGCCGTCGATCGCGGGTCGTTGACGAACACCACGCCGTCGAAGCGGTAGGGAAAGACCAGATGTTTCGTCGCGAATTCGAACAGCGCCAGCAGCGCGTTCACCGTCATGACGGTATGGACGACAACTTGCAGCCGGGCAAAGGTCTTCTCGTCGTCCTCGCCCAGCATCAGCACCAGCAGCGCCGGGGTCACGAAGGTGTCGATCATGCCGGCCATGCCGGGACGTTGCCTGAGGACGACGACGACAAGAAGCACCGCCGCGATCACCGCCATCAGCGCGCTGGCCGGCCGTCGGTCGGCGACATGCACGACATAGCCGACCGGATTGCCGAAGACGCAGGAGCGCCAGACGAACACCAGCACCAGCAGATAGGTGGACGGGTGGATCTTGCTCAGCGGGCTGCCCTGCAGGCCATCGTAATTATAGCCGGCCAGCCACAGCATGCCGCCCGACATGCCAAACAGAAGCAGCACCACGCCGGTGAGGCCGAGGCGGGTCAGCGCATCGACCGGAACGGTGCGCGGGCCAGCCGTACGATAGGAGGAGCTACCTTGGGGTGTCTGGAGCGGGACTGGCCGAGCCTGGATCTGGGCAGGCTCGATCGAGCCGGACTGGGTCGGGATGGACAGCAGCGAAGCCATCTCAGGCCGCCTCGTCGACCAGCACGGCGCCAGTCGGCAGCCGCCCCATGACCGAGATCGCCTGCGAGGTCGAGGCGACGTCGCGCATCGGCGTGGTGTTCAGCCGGGCAACGAGCAGGATCTCGTCGGCCATGGCGACCAGCGGCGAAACGTTGAGGTCGTCGGTGAGCGCGCCGCCATCGATGACGACGAGCTCGAAACTGTGGCTGGCTTCGGCCAGCATGCGATGGACGAAGTAGAGCGCCTGCGCTTCCTGGAACACCGCCGTCGGCCGGCCCCTGCCGACCAGCGCCACCGTGCTGCCGGGCGCATAGCGGCTGATCGCTTCCAACGGATAGTCGCCACGCATGACGTCGAGTATGCCGGGCTGCGGGTCCTTCTGGTCCTTGCCCGCATTGGTGTCGATGAACAGAACGCGGCGACCGCGCGCCGCCGCCGCATTGGCGAGCTGCCACGACACCCTGGCGCGCTGCGCCTTGTCCTCTTGCGGCGACGTCACCAGGATCGAGGGCACCAGCGGCCAATCCGGCGGCCGCCTGGTCGAGGCGGCGATGCGCTGCAGCGCCAGCCCGGCGACGGCGTCGGTCCTCTGCGTCGGCGCATTGTGGCCAAAGGGCCAGGGCCGCTTGCGCACGGACTTGCCCGGCAGCACGCCCAGCACCGGCGCGTCGATGGCCGACTGCATCTGGTTGGAGGACAGCACGGTCGGCGCCAGATATTCCGCAATCAGCGCCAGGCCGGTACCCAGCGCCAGGCCGCCAAAGATGGCGCCGAACAGCAACAGCCATTTCGGCGGCCAGCTCTTCTTCAGCGCCGGCATGGCCTCCGAGATGATGCGCGCATTGGTGCTGTCGACATTGGTCTGCTCGCGCGTTTCCTGGGCGCGCTGCAAATAATTGGCATAGACGGTGCGCACGGCGTCGAGATCGCGCTGCAATTCGCGCAGCCGCACCGAGGCCTGATCGGTGTCGAGCGATTTCGACTTCATTGCCGCGACCTGGCCCTCCAGCGCCTTCTGGTTGGCCAGGGCTCGCCCGTAGTCGGTCTCGGCGGCGGTGACGATGCGGCCGAGCTCGCGCTGGATCAGCACATGCAGATCGCGCAGCTGCTGCTGAGCGGCGATCATCGCGGGGTGACGCGGCCCGAGCCCGGTGCCGAGCTGCGATATCTGATCGACCAGCGAGGCTTCCTGCGCCCTGAGGCTGGAAATGGTCGAGGAGCGCATGGCTTCCGAGGTCGCGTCCGGCGCGCCGCCCTGCCGGCGCAGCTGGTCGACCTGGGCCTTGAGCTGCTGGGTGCGCGCCTGCGCGGCGGTAAGCTCGGCATTGAGCCCGGTCAGCTCCTGGTCGCTGACAAGATTGCCCTGGGCCATCACCATGTTGTGCTGCGAGCGATAGGCCTCGACGGCGTTCTCGGCCTGCTCGACGCGCCGCTGCTGCTCATCGAGCCGCGCGGTGATTGCCTTGGACGCGTTGGCCGCCTTGTCCCTGCGCGCGTCCGCCTGGTCGGCGAGGTAGGCTTTGGCGATGGCGTTGGCCAGGTCCGACGCCTTCTGGGCGCTTTTGGCGGTGATGATGATGTTGAGCACCAGCACCTTGTCGTCGCGCTTTACCGCGAGGCGGCGGCGCAACGAATCCAGGGTGGTCGCCATTTTGTCGCTATCGCTGTCACCGAAGATCTTGGCCATCCAGCGGCCGAGCAAGCCTTGCCCGTTGAAGTCTGGATCCTCGGTGAGGTTGGTCGCCTTGATCGCGCGCAGCAGCACGCCATTCGACTGCGCGACGCTTACCTGGCTCTCGACCTGGGTGATGCCGCCATCGGGCGAGATGCGGCTTGGATTGACGTCGTTGGTGACGACCTGGAGATCTTCCGGGTCGACGATGATCTGGGCCGTCGATGAGTAGAGCGCCGGCGTCAGCAAGGCATAGGCGAGCGTGACCAGCGTCAGCAGCGCGACGGTGGCGAAGATCAGGAAGCGGCGGCGCAACAGGATGCGGCCGAGATCGCCAAGCTCGACCATGGCCGGCTGCGGTGCTGGTGCATAGACAGGCATCGGCGCCGACCCGTCCGGAGCGTACTGCTGAGGCACCATGAGCAGGGATGATTGCAAAGGTCGCTCCGACAACGCTCCATCTGCCGGCAAAGTCGAAATCGCGGCGTCGATCTAGCTATTCCCGGCAACGATTAAAACATTGTTAATTATGTTAATTATTCATGTGGATCCTGGCATGAAGCTTGCATTTCAGAGGTGCAACCTGGTTGCAACCGGAAGCGGAGAAACGAGGCGCATGCGGCGGGAATTTGATTTGGCGGGCTGGCCCGCCGGCACCGGACAGGAACAGCCGGGGCCATCGCCATGCGGCTAGCCCTGCGTCTCAACGGGGATCGCGTGCGCGCTTTCCATGTCGCTCTGGCCGAGCGGCTCGCGCTGCTTCCCGGCATGGAACTCACCATCGACGCCCGCCCGGCGGCCGGCGCTGTGCCGCGCGAGGCCGAGGCCCTGTTCCAGCTTGAAACGCTGATCCACCGCCTGCCCGCCAATGGCACGGCCAGGCGTGTGCCGCTTTCGGCACTGGCCGCCTACGCCAAGCCGTCTGGGCCGGTCGATCTTACCGTCGATCTGTGCGGCGACGTCGAGCTCGAAGGGCGCCGCGTCTGGCGCCTCAGCTATGACGGCGCCTGCGGCGAGGCGGCGCTGCTGGCGCTGATCCTTGCCGGCCGCACGCCCATTGCCCGCCTCGAGCAGAACGGCGCTGTCGTCGCCGAGGCGCGGCTCGGCACCGAATATCACGGCATCGCCCTTGCGTCCTTGCAGGACATGCTGGCGCGCTCCGCCAGCCTGATCGTGGCGGCCGTCGGCGGCGCGGCGCACTCGACCCTGCCGGTCTTGCCCGAACCGTCTTCCGAGGCGCTGCCGCCGGCCATGCCGTCGGCGGCAAAACTCGGCGTGCGGGCCGCCAAGGCGACGGCGCGCCGCATCGTCCAGCAGATCTATCATCTGTGCTACAACGCCCCGCATTGGCGGGTCGGCTGGCGCGAGACGCAAGGGCATGATCTCTACGAGTTGCGCGCCCATCCGCCGTCGGGCTGGCGCGACCTGCCCGACGACGGCAGCCGCTTTTACGCCGACCCCTTCCCTGTTCTCCATAAGGGCCAGGTGACGCTGTTCGTCGAGGATTACATCCACCGCACCGGCAAGGCGATCCTTTCGGCGGTGGCGTTCGGCCCCAACGGACCGGTCGGCCAACCGAAGCCGGTGCTGGAACTGCCCTATCACCTCTCCTACCCCTTCGTCTTCGAGCGCGACGGTGAGATGTGGATGGTGCCGGAAAGCGGGGCCAACCGCAGCGTCGACCTCTACCGCGCCACCGCCTATCCGGGCGGCTGGGTGAAGGAAGCGACCTTGTTGTCCGACATCGTCGCCAGCGACACCACATTGATCGAGCATGGCGGCCGCTGGTGGATGTTCGCCACCGTGCGCGACGGCGGCGGCGCCTTCTCCGACCAGTTGCATCTGTGGTCGGCGCCCGACTTCCGCGGACCATGGACGCCGCATGCGAAGAACCCCGTGCTCATCGACATCGCTTCGGCGCGGCCGGCAGGCCGCATGGTTAGCCGTGGCGGCCAGCTTCTGCGCCCTGTGCAGGACTGCCGGCGCAGCTATGGCGCGGCGCTTGGCATCGCGCGCGTCACCCGGCTGGACGACGACGGCTTCGAGCAAGTCGTGGAGACGATCCTGACCTCGGGTGCAGGCTGGGCCGGCCGCAAGCTGCATACGCTCAACGAGGCGGGCGGGCTGGAATTCATCGACGGTTCGGCGATGGCGCCGCGCTGGAAACAAGCTAAGTCCCGGGAATTAACCTAACTTTTCATTGCTACCAGGCTCGCGCCTGGGTTGCTTGAGATTGTTTCGGCTACCGGAGATATTTGCCCCAATGGGCTGTGGAGTAGGGAAATGAGCAGCGTGAAAGGCCATGAAACCCCTGCCGTTCCGGCAGGTTTGGCCGAAGTCGAAGTGGCGATCGTCGGCGCCGGACTGGCGGGCACAAGCCTGGCCGCGGTGCTGGGCAAGGCCGGCTACAAAGTCGCGCTGATCGACCCGCATCTGGTCCATCATGAAGAGTTCCGGGCCGAGAAGATCGGCATGTCGCAGATGCAGGTGTTCGAGAAGATCGGGCTTGGCCCCGCCATCAGGCCGCTGGTCACGCCGATGACCGACATCCATGTCTACCGCCTCGGCCAGTTCTTCCAGCGCGAGCAGAAATGGGAGTTCGCCTTTTCTTACGGCGCGCTGGTCAACGGCATGCGCCAGGCGCTGCCGGCCAACGTACCGCTCACCGTGGGCAAGGTCGCCGAGGTCTCGACCGGACCGGACAAACAACGCCTGGTGCTGACCGATGGCAATGTCATCGAGGCCCGCCTTCTGGTGGTGGCCACAGGC
>JAEKLU010000374.1 GCA_019509685.1 Mesorhizobium sp.
ATTCGACATCTCCGAGGATCGCAAGGCCGAGATCGCGAGCCCGTGCCACGACATCCAGCGACCCGATCCCGTAACTATCGACGATCAGGACGGTCGCGCGGCTGAGGACCTCGTCCGGAAAATCCGGCGCGGTGCCCAGCATCGCTTCATCGTCATACGCGATGAACCGCTCCCCATCCGAACCGACGGTGATCCGCGAGCGCACCGGGCGCGCTTGCGGGTGGCGCGGCGCGAACGCGGTCTCAACGCCGCTGGCAACGAGATCGCACAACACGGCGTCGTCGGCGGCACTGCCCAGCCATCCGATGAACCCGGCGGTTCCGCCGAGCCGCGCGACGGCGGCAAGTGCCGTCGCGACATTTCCCCCGAAAGCTCGGGCACTTTGCAGAACCTTCCCCTTGCCCGCCGACAACGGCTGATCGACATAGACGATGTCGTCTATCGCGATCGCTCCGAAGCCGAGGATTGAAGGGACGGCGGGCATCGTTCAGGCACCCGCCTTCGCCAAGGCGTCTTGCGCCGAAAGGCCGTCATGGATGACGCCTCGAAAGGCAATCGCTGCCTTTTCCGGATCGCCATGCCCCCAGAGATTACGGCCCACTACGGCACCGCGCGCGCCGGCACGGATGGCGTCCGCCGTCTGCTGAAGGGCGCCGAGCAGCGTGTCGGTCTTCGGACCACCGGCGATCACAACCGGCACCGGGCAGGTCCGAACGGTCTCTCGAAACGACTCGAAATCGCCCGTGTAACCGATCTTGATCACGTCGACGCCGGACTCGTAGCCGATGCGTGCCGCATAGGCGATCTCGTCGGGGGTGAAGACGATTTTTGCCCCGTCGGTGAAATCGCGAGGGTAGATATGCGCCACCACCGGCATGCCGTAACGGGCCGCCGCATTCACCGAATCGGTCAGCCAGCGTATGTATTTGCCCTCGGTCGCGCCGCGCACCGGAATGGCCACGGCCAACGCATCGGCGCCAGCGCGCACCGCATCCTCGGGCGTTGCAATCAGTTCACTGATGCGATCGTCTGGGGTGAAGCAGCCGGCCTGGATCACCAGGCAAGCCTTGCCCGCATATTGCGGCCACAAATGGCGCGCGGTGCCAGGCTGGATGCTGACGTAGTCGGGTTTGCCCACCATGACGCGTGCAAGCGCGCCCGGCAGGTCGGCAAGACCTCCTTTGCGCACGTCGCCATAGCCGACAAAGTGGTCGACCGCGCCGCCAAAAAGATTGCCCGATGGATGTGAGAAGAGGCGCGCCAGGCGCACCTTGGTTCCGAGGCTCATGAGTCTAAAACTCTCCAATCGATTGGTTTCAAAATCCCGGATCCAGTGTTTGCGAAAGAAAAGATAAATGCAATCTTTCGAAAGCTTTCGAATTCGCGTATTTTGGTAGAGTGAACCGAGGCCAGCGCGATCGCTTGGCGCATGGAGGCAAGGACAGGGCAATGTTGTCGGAGCAGAGACGCCAGTCGATCCTGGGTGAGGTGCAACGCAGCGGACAGGTTCGCATCAAGGACCTGTCGGACGAATTTGGCGTGTCGGAAGTCACGGTGCGCTCCGACCTCGAGATACTGGACCGCAAGGGACTGCTGACCAAGACCCGCGGAGGGGCGGTGACCCGGACGACGGATTCGACCACGGCCGCGTTCGCCCGGCGGATGCAAACGAACCTCGACGCAAAGAAACGCATCGCCCGGGCAGCGGTAGACCTGTTCGAGGACAACCAATCGGTCATCTTCGACGGCGGCTCGACGTTGATGCAGGTTGCCATGCTGTTACCGCCGCTCAGCAATGTCGTGGTCGCGGCCATGGCGATGAATATCGTGCAGCATCTGATGCATCGGCCAGGACTCGACGTTCACATGATCGGTGGCCGGGTCTATCCAGAC
>JAEKLU010000078.1 GCA_019509685.1 Mesorhizobium sp.
AGCACATGACGGGGATGTTCAGCCGGTCGGCAATGCGGGCGAGTTGCCAGACCTGCTCTTCCTCGAGAAACTGCGCCTCGTCGACGAAGATGCAATGCACCGTCGTGTGTTCGTGATGCTCGGCGACGCGGGCGTAGAGATCGTCGCCGTCGCGAAACATCTCGGCCTCGGTCTCCAGGCCGATGCGCGAGGAGATCAGCCCGGTATCGCCCTTGCGATAGTGGCCGGCGACAAACAGCATCGTCGTCATGCCGCGTTCGCGATAATTGTAGGACGCCTGCAGCAGCATCGTCGTCTTGCCGGCATTCATCGTCGCATAGTGAAAGTAGAGCTTGGCCATGCCGCTCTTTTAAGCTGACTTGTCCCCGCACGGGGAGGGGGCGCGGCAGCATTTCACTGGAAAAGCCGGCGGCCATCGAAAAAGCGGCTGATGTGTCGCTGTTTGGCCAGTCCGCGCCGTTGATCGTGATTGCCTTGACGCTTGAAACCGCACGAGAATGGTGTTTGGCTGACGAAACAAGGCGGGCAGAGAAACCGTTACTAAGCTTCGCCAAAGAATCACAATGGGAGACTATCAATGTCGCGTATGAACACCTTCGTCGCCGGCCTCGGCCTGGCGACTTTCCTGTCAACGAGCGCTGCCTTTGCCGGCGATCCGGAGAGCTGCAAGGCTGTGCGCCTTTCCGATGTCGGCTGGACCGACATCCAGGCCACGACCGGCGTCGCTTCGGTGCTGCTCACCGCGCTCGGCTATGAGCCGCAGACGATCCAGCTTTCGGTGCCGGTGACCATGGCGTCGTTGAAGAACAAGGATCTCGATGTCTTCCTCGGCAACTGGATGCCGTCGATGACCAATGACATCAAGGACTACACTGCCGACGGTTCGGTCGAGACGATCAGCACCAACCTGACCGGCGCCGGCTACGGCATCGTCGTGCCGACCTATGTGGCGGACGCCGGTGTCAAGTCGCTGACCGATATCGGCAAGTTCAAGGACAAATTCAACGGCAAGATCTACGGCATCGAAGCCGGCAATGACGGCAACCGCATCATCCTCGACATGATCAAGAACCCGAAGGACAATCTCGACGGTTTCGAACTCGTCGAATCCTCGGAAGCCGGCATGCTGACGCAGGCCGAACAGTCGATGAAGAACAATGAGTGGATCGCCTTCCTCGGCTGGACGCCGCATCCGGTGATGGGCGCCATGAAGATCACCTATCTCGACGGCATGGGCGACAGCGGCTTCGGCGCCGCCACTGTCTATACCAATGTGCGCAAGGGCTACACCACCGAATGCCCGAATGCCGGCAAGTTCATCGCCAATTTGAAGTTCAATCTGGACATGGAAGGCCAGATGATGGACGCGATCCTGAAGGGCGGCGACGCCAACACGGTGGCGAAAGACTGGCTGAAGAAGAACCCCGATGCGGTCAAGCCGTGGATCGCGGGCGTGACCACCTTCGACGGCGGTGATGCCGCAGCAGCGATCAAGACCGCGCTCGGAAGCTGAGCCGACTGTGATTTCGGCGTGACCGAAATTTAGGGCAGCCAACTTAGAAAAGGCTGCCCTTTTTCATATCGTGTGACAAGATGACGTCACGCGGGCCGAGAGCGGGACGGCTCATGGACGAAGAGGGGTAAGATGGATCCGATTTCGCAATTCATGGTCGATCACAAGATCCCGATAGGCGCCTGGGGAAAGGCGTTCTTCGGCTTCCTGACCGATAATTTCGACACCATCTTCCGGGCCTTTTCGAATGGTCTCAATTTCATCCTCAACGGGCTGGTCGATCTGTTGCTGATGGTGCCGCCGGTGCTGCTGGCGCTGATCATCGCCATCATTGCCTGGCTGCTGCAGCGCTCGCGGCCGCTTGCCATCGGCGTCTTCCTCGGCCTGATCTTCATCATCAACCAGAACCTCTGGAAGCAGACGGTGCAGACGCTGGTGCTGGTCGTCGCGGCCGCCGCCATGGCCATGGCCATCGGCGTGCCGCTCGGCATCTGGGCGGCGCATAAGCCGAAGGTCTACCGCGTCATGCTGCCGGTGCTCGATTTGATGCAGACGCTGCCGACCTTCGTCTATCTGATCCCGGTGTTGACGCTGTTTGGTCTGGGCAACGCGCCCGGCCTCATCGTCACCATCATCTTTGTCATTCCGACCGCGGTGCGGCTCACCCATCTCGGCGTCGTCTCGGTGCCGAAGTCGATCATCGAGGCAGGCGAAGCGTTCGGCGCCACCAAGAGCCAGCTGTTGTGGAAAGTCGAACTGCCCTCGGCGCTGCCGACAATCATGGCGGGCCTGACGCAGTCGATCATGCTGTCGCTGTCGATGGTGGTGTTCGCGGCGCTGATCGGCGCCGGCGGTCTCGGCACCGAAATAAACCGCGCGCTCGGCTCGCGCCGTATCGATCTCGGCCTTGAGGCGGGCCTGGCAATCGTCGTGCTTGCCATCGTGCTCGACCGGATGACGCGCATCGGCGTTGGAGGCAAGAAATGACCGTCGCCGTCGACTTCAAGAACGTAGACATCGTCTTCGGCGCCGATCAGGCCGGCTCGCTGGCGATGATCGACAAGGGCGCCACCCGCGCCGAGATCCTCGAAAAGACCGGCAATGTGCTGGGCTGCGCCGGGGCAAGTCTTACCGTGCACGAAGGCGAGATCTCGGTGCTGATGGGCCTGTCCGGCTCCGGCAAGTCGACGCTGCTGAGAGCCGTCAACCGGCTCAACGTGGTGTCGCGCGGCCAGGTGCTGGTCAAGGACGGTGACAAAACTGTCGACGTGGTCACTTGCGACGAGCCGACCTTGCGGCGGTTGCGGCAGAAGCAGGTGGCGATGGTGTTCCAGCAGTTCGGGCTGCTGCCATGGCGCACGGTGGAGGAGAATGTCGGTCTCGGCCTTGAACTGGCCGGCGTGCCGGATGCCGAGCGCAAGGAGCGCGTGCATCGCCAGCTCAAGCTGGTCAATCTAGACCAATGGTCGAAGAAATATGCGCATGAACTGTCCGGCGGCATGCAGCAGCGCGTCGGCCTGGCGCGGGCCTTTGCCACCGAAGCGCCGATCCTGTTGATGGACGAGCCGTTCTCGGCGCTCGATCCGCTGATCCGCACCAAGCTGCAGGACGAACTCCTGCAACTGCAGGCGGAACTGAAGAAAACCATCATCTTCGTCAGCCACGATCTCGAGGAGGCGCTGAAGATCGGCACCCACATCACCATCATGGAGGGCGGGCGCATCGTCCAGACCGGGGCGCCGGAAGACATCGTGCTCAAGCCCGCCAACGACTACGTCCGCGACTTCATCGCCAATGTGAATCCGCTATCGGTGCTGACGGCGTGGAACGTGATGCGCGATCGCCGCGACCTCGAAGAAGGCAAGGACGGTTGGGTGTGGCTCGACCGGCGCAAGACGACGCGCTTCAAGATCGACGAGCACGGGCTGGTGGCGGCGGCCGAGCGCGACGGCAATCCGGCGGTGTGGGTGTCGTGCGCCGATGTCGAGGGTCAGCCGGAGGAGACGGCGCAAGTGTTCTGGGCCAACCCCGGCACGTCGCTGAAAACCGTGATGCTGGCCATGCACCGCTCGCAGACGGCGCCGGTGGCACTGTTCGACGAAGGCTCGCGCTTCGTCGGCGCGATCGGTATCAGGGACGTGTTGAGCGCGGTTCTCAGGCGATAGGGCTTGCGCCTTTAGAACAACCGAGGGGTTGCCCCGCTGGCGGGCATCTCGTGGTTGTTTTAGACTTACCTTATAAGCCGGTCATGGGCGGCTGGCGCAAGGAGCCCGCGAATGATCTTCCGTCAGCTCTTCGATTCCGTTTCGGGTACCTATTCCTATTTGCTTGCCAGCCGCCGTGGTGGCGAGGCGCTGATCATCGATCCGGTGCTGGAGAAGGTCGAGCGCTACCTGCAGCTGGTCAACGAGCTCGACCTCAGGCTGGTCAAGGCTGTGGACACGCATCTTCACGCCGACCATATCACCGGCCTCGGCGCGCTGCGCGACAAGACGCATTGCGTGACCGTGATGGGCGAGCAGACCAAGGCCGACGTGGTGTCGATGCGACTTGCCGACGGCGACAAGCTCGCCATCGAGGGGCTGGCGCTCGACGTCATCTACACGCCTGGCCATACCGACGATTCCTACAGCTTCATCCTGCCCGACCGGGTCTTTACCGGCGATACGCTGTTGATCCGCGGCACCGGCCGCACCGACTTCCAGAACGGCGATCCGCGCCAGCAATATGAATCGATCTTCGGCCGCCTGCTCAGGCTGGCCGACGAGACGCTGATTTTCCCGGCCCATGATTACAAGGGCGAGACCGTATCGACGATCGGCGAGGAAAAGGCTTTCAATCCGCGCCTGCAGGTCAAGTCGGTCGACGAGTATGTCGACATCATGAACAATCTGAAGCTCTCCAACCCCAAGATGATGGATGTCGCCGTGCCGGCCAACATGAAGGTCGGGCTGCATCAGGACGACATCGCTTCACGCGGCTGGGCGGTGAGCGCCGAACAGGCGCTGGCGCTGGTCGGCCGGCCGGATGTCGCGCTGATCGACCTGCGCGAACAGTCCGAACGCGAGCGCCACGGCGTCATTCCCGGCGCGATCCATCTGCCCTATGGGCGGCTGCAGGAAAACATCGTCGCCGGCGGCATGCTGCATGAGCTGGCGAAATCGACAGCCAAACGGATCCTGTTCTACTGCGCCTTCGGCGAGCGCTCGGCGATGGCCGTGCAGGCGGCGCAGGACGTCGGCATTGCGAGCGCCCGCCACATCCAGGGCGGCATCGATGCGTGGCGCAAGGCCAGCGGTCCGCTGATGCATTGAGCCAATACACTGATCGGAAGCGGGTTCAGTGCAGTCCAATCCGCTTCGCGCCGTTGCGGAACAGCGCTTCGGCATCCCGGTCGAAGCGGAAAGTGGCGATGAAATCGTCGGCGCCATAGCCCGGCAACGTCTTGCGGATCGCGGCGGCGAAGTTGCGCGCTTCGTTCTGCCGTCCGGCCAGCGCAAGGCAATGCGCGGCAATCGCCAGGATGATGACATGGGCGTTGGGCCTGGCCGCTGCCTTAAGCGCCCATTCGGCGGCTTCGGCATATTCGCCGAGCCGGGCATGCGCCATGGCGCGCGCGCCCATCATGCCGAACAGCAGCGGATCGAAGGGGCTGAGATGGCGCGAGTGGTCCGACGAGCCGATCGCCGATTGCGGATCGCCCGACTGCGAATGGACGAAGGACAGCGCGTAATGGCCGAGCGCGAAGTTGGGACTGAGGTCGACGGCGCTTGCCAGTTCCAGCAGTGAGCCGTCCTGCTCGCCGCGCAGCCACAAGGCGCGGCCCATCGCCCAGTGGGCGGCGGGATTGCGGTCGTCGACCAGGAGACTGTGGCCGGCGCTTTCGAAAGCAAGCGCGGTTTCGCGATCGCGGTCGCCCCAACGCTGGAAGGCGCTCTGCCAATGCGTGAAGGAAAGGCCGGCATAGGCGCGGGCGAAGGTCGGATCGAGCTTCAGCGCCTCGCTGAAGAAATGCTGCGCCTGCTCGTTTTCCTCGCGGGTGAAGCGATACATGTGCCAGAGGCCGCGATGATAGGCTTCCCAGGCGTTGAGCGAGTTGGGCGCCTTCAGCAGCGCGTGGTTGCGCTCGACTGTCGCGATCTCTGCGGCGATCGAGGAGACAATGCTGTTGCCGATATCGTCGAGTACGGCGAAGACGTCGTCGGGCTTGCGTTCGAAGGTCTCGCCCCAGACGATCCTTGCGGTGCGCACCTCGGCCAACTCGACAGAGACCACGATGCGGCCCGGCAGATTGCGCACCGAACCCGTCGCCACATAGTCGACATTCAACCTGCGTCCGGCATCCTCGGGCGCGATGTTCTTTTCAGAGAGTGCAAAGACAGAGCCTCGGGCGATGACGAAGAAATCGCGCAGCTTGGCCAGACGCGTGATGATGTCGTGGGTAAGGCCGTCGGCGAGCCCGCCATGAACGGGACCTGAGTCCTCGGCAAACGGCATCACCGCCAACGAAGCGCGGCGGGTGGCGGCTGGTTCGGAATCAACGGCAACGATCGGCGGTTGCAGGGCCAGAAAAGTTGGTTCGATTCGGGCGCTTGGCGCCACACCGAAGTTGCGAGCCCGGATTTCTTGCCATGCATCGCGTAAGGGAGTGAAATCCAGTTCCTCGGCATTGAACAGCTCCGCCGCGGCGGAGAGATGTTCCTCTGCCGCCCCGATCTGGCCGCGTCGCGCGAGGTTCTCCAGCAGCGCCATATGCGCGCGACCGTCGAATGGCGCGAGTTCCAGCCACTTGTCGAGATGGGCGCTTGCGCCGTCAGCCTCCCGCGAGGAAAGACCGACGATGTGCTCCAGAACGGCGACCTGACACGAGCTGAAACGGCGGCGTTGCGCGGTCAGCCAGTTACCGAAAAGCGGGCTGCGGTCGAGCTCGAGACCGTCCAGGAAATCGCCGGCAAAAAGCGCCGCGAGTTCAGACAACCGCTCGAAGCTTAATGTGTCTATGCCTTCGGCTGCGGCCGAGACGGCATCCAGCGCGTCGACATGGACACCGTCGAGACAAAGCGACACCGTGTCGCCCTCGGTCTCGACGCGGCGCTGGTCGGGCTCG
>JAEKLU010000079.1 GCA_019509685.1 Mesorhizobium sp.
ACTGGCTCAAATGCCGCTGCACGATGTCCTGCAGCGAGGCGGTCGAGAAGAAATATTCCTGGCGCAGCCGAAGCTCCTGTCCGGCCATATGGGAATCGGCCGGATAAAGCACCCGCGACAGCGCGTCGGCCTTGTTGCTTTCGGCAAGGGCGCCGATGTGGTCGCCGGCGTTGAACTTGTCGAGCAGGATCGGGTCGATCGGCATGCCGGACCACAGCCGCAGCGTGTTGACGCGCTTGGCGCGCCAGCCGGCGACCGGCGTGTCGTAGGCGACGGCCAGCACGTGCTCGGTCGGCTTCCAGACGTGGCGTTCGAGCCTGCCGTCCTTGGAGGTGATCGATTCCACGGAGCCGCCGAAGCCGACCTCGAAAGACCGTTCGCGCCGTTCGAATTCCCACGGATTGCCATGGTCGAGCCAGTTCTCCGGCAATTCGACCTGCCAGCCGCCCTGAATTTCCTGGCGGAACATGCCGTTGGCATAGCGGATGCCATAGCCGTGGGCAGGGATGTCGACAGTCGCCATGCTTTCCATGAAGCAGGCGGCGAGCCGGCCGAGGCCGCCATTGCCAAGGGCCGCGTCCGGCTCCAGCGCCGCGATCACGTCGAGGTCGACGCCGAGCGAGGACAGCGCCTCGCGCATGTTCTCCATCAGGCCGAGATTGGAGAAGGCGTCGCGCATCAGGCGCCCGATGAGGAATTCGAGCGACAGATAATAGACCCGCTTTTCCTGCCGGTCGTAGGCTTCCTTGGTCGCCTCCATCCAGTGATCGATGATGCGGTCTCGCACCACCTTGATCGAGGCGGTCAGCCAGTCATAGGGCGTGGCGACGGTGGTATCCTTGCCGACCCGGTATTTGAGCGACATCAAGACCTCTTCGGCGAGCGTCTTGGGGTCGGGATTGTCGAGAACAGGGACTTCGATCGTCATGGCGGATGTCATTTCGCCTCTCGTTCAGTTGGCCTGATCATACCGGCTTTCACCGTTCGTCCCAGCCCATCTTAGTGCGTTGCAGCATAGTTTCAATCGATTTAGGCAATTGCGCGTCGGATTGCGCCCGCGACATTGCGGCGCGATCACGCCGCCAGCACTTCCGGCGGCGCCTTGGCGCCGGTCATGAAGGCGACGGCGTCGGACATCGTATATTGCTTGGGATCGATGACGGCGAGGCGACGTCCAAGGCGGTGGATGTGGATGCGGTCGGCCACCTCGAAGACATGCGGCATGTTGTGCGAGATCAGCACGATCGGCAGGCCGCGCTTCTTGACGTCGAGCATCAGCTCCAGCACGCGGCGGCTTTCCTTGACGCCGAGGGCGGCCGTCGGTTCGTCCATGATGACGACACGGCTGCCGAAGGCGGCCGCGCGCGCCACGGCAACGCCCTGGCGCTGACCACCGGAGAGCGTTTCGACCGACTGGTTGATGTTCTGAATGGTCATCAGCCCGAGTTCGGAGAGCTTTTCGCGGGCAATGCGCGCCATCGCCGCGCGATCCAGCCTTCTCAGCCATTGGCCGACAAAGCCCGGTTTGCGCAGCTCGCGGCCGAGGAACATGTTGTCGGCGATCGACAGGGCCGGTGACAGGGCCAGGTTCTGGTAGACGGTCTCGATGCCGGCCAGGCGGGCCTCGATCGGCGAGCGGAAATGCACCGGCTCGCCGTTGAGCTCGATCGTGCCGGAGTCCGGGATGACCGCGCCGCAGAGCGCCTTGACCATCGTCGACTTGCCGGCGCCGTTGTCGCCGATGACGGCGAGGATCTCGCCCGGCATCAGGTCGAAATCGGCATTGTCGAGCGCCACGACCCGCCCGTAGCGCTTGTTGAGGCCTTTCGCTTGAAGGATGGGTGTCGTGCTCATGCCGAAATCTTCCTGATCCACTGATCGATGGTGACGGCGAGGATGATGAGGATGCCGACGGTGAACTCCTGCCAGAGCGAATCGACGCCGGCGAGCGCCAGACCGTTGCGGAAGACACCGACGATCAACGCGCCGAACAGCGTGCCGACGATCGACCCTCGGCCGCCGAACAGCGAGGTGCCGCCGATCACCACGGCGGTGATGGCATCGAGATTGGCGGTCTGGTTGCCGAGCGGGCTTGCCGCGCCGATGCGGCCAATGAGCGCCCAGGCGGCAATGGCGCAGATGAAGCCGGCCAGCGTGTACACGGCGATGAACACGCCGCGCGTGTTGATACCGGCAAGGCGAGCAGCCTCGTCGTCATCGCCGGTGGCGTAAACATGGCGACCGAAGGCAGTGCGATTCAGCACGTACCAGATGACGATAGCCGTCAGGATCATGGCGATGGCGCCGTAGGTCAGCACCGCGCCGCCACCAAGCCTGATCGTGTGGCCCAGCCATTGGAGCAGCGGTCCCGCCGCCTCGATGTCCTGAGCCCGCACGGTCTCGGAATGCGAGACGTAGATGACCATCGCGCCATAAACGCTCCAGCTGCCGAGCGTGACGATGAAAGGCGGCAGCTTGACCACCGCCACCAGAACGCCATTGATCAAGCCACAGACAAGACCGGTGAGCAGGCCCAGCGCAAAACTCAATTCGACCGGTACGCCGTAGGTAACGGTCAGCCTGCCCATGACAATGGACGACAGCACCATCATGGCGCCTACCGAAAGATCGATGCCGGCGGTCAGAATAACCAGCGTCTGAGCGATGCCGAGAAACGCAATGATCGTGACCTGCTGCAGCACGAGCGAAAGATTGAATGGCGCAAAGAAGCGACCTCCCGCGGCGAAGGAGAAGATCAGCACGCCGACAAGCAGCACGATGAACGGGATGGCCGTGGGATATTCGTGCAGGAAGCGCTGCAGAGTTTTGAGAAGCGAACCCCCGTCCTCGTCGAAACTCGCTACGGACTGGTCGCTGCCCTTAAGGCCGCGCTCGGCTGTTACCGAGCCGGTTGCGTCGTCGCTCATTTATCCCCTCCCAAAGGATCCCGTGTTTCGGGAAAGGGCGGCCGGAGCCGCCCTTTCGGTGAGTTTAGTCTGCGATTGCGGGTCTTAGGAAGGCGTCAGCCCCAGCAAAGTTCCGCGCCCTTCTTGCTGTCGATCGATTCGACACCGTTGACGGGCTTGTCGGTGATCAGCGTGGCCCCGGTGTCGAAGAACTGCTTGCCGGGGGTCGGCTTCGGCTTCTCGCCCGTCTTGGCGAACTTCTCGATGGCTTCCATCGCCATCGACGCCATCTTCAGCGGATATTGCTGCGAAGTCGCGCCGATGACGCCAGCCGCGACGTTCTTGACGCCCGGGCAGCCGCCGTCGATCGAGACGACGAGCACCGAGCCGTCATCCTTGCCGGCTGCCTTGAGCGCCTGGTAACCGCCGGCCGCGGCCGGTTCGTTGATCGTGTACATCACGCTCACGTCGGGGCACTTCTGCAGCAGGGTTTCCATGGCGGTGCGGCCGCCATCCTCGGCGCCGCCAGTCATTTCGTGACCGCAGATGCGTGCGTCGGACTCGTCGCCGTATTTTTTCGGATCCTTAACGTCGATGCCGAAGCCCTGCATGAAGCCCTGGTCGCGCAGATAGTCGACCGTCGGCTGGTTGGTGGCGAGGTCGAGGAAGGCGATCTTGGCGCTCGCGGCCTTGTCGCCCAGCGTGCCCTTGGCCCACTGGCCGATCAGCTCGCCGGCCTTGAAATTGTCGGTGGCGAAGGTTGCGTCGGCGGCGTCGATCGGATCGAGCGGCGTGTCGAGCACGATGACCAGAAGGCCAGCGTCACGCGCCTTCTTGATGGTCGGCACAATCGCGCTGGAATCGCTCGGCACGATGGCGAAGCCCTTGGCGCCGGCCGAGATCAGGTTCTCGATGGCAGCGACCTGGCTGTCATTGTCGCCATCGAACTTGCCGGCAAAGGTCTGCAGCGTGAGGCCGAGTTCCTTGGCCTTGGCCTGCGCGCCTTCGCGCATCTTGACGAAGAACGGATTGCCTTCGGTCTTGGTGATCAGGCCGACGATGTCGGCCGCATGCGAGGCCGTGGCCATCGCGCCGTAGAAGGCAAGGCCAGCGACGGCCGCCTTCAGTATAGTCCATTTACCCATGATTTCCTCCCAGTGAACCACCTTGGGCGCCGGCCAACCGGCGCTTGCGGAGCGCCCACCGAAGTTCTCCCAGTGTGAGCGCAATGTCAAAAAGACACCAGTCCAGAACGGCTGTCAATAATTAAATCACTCTTATTTATTATTGACACTCTTGCGCTGTTCACACATTCTGAACGAAAAGCACAAAGGGTAAAACGACGGGAGGATCAGGGTGGAGACCGGCACTGCCAGGCACGGTTCGCCCGAGGCTTTAGAAAGCCGGCTGCATCGCGGCACCAACCAGAGCGGCATGCGCGACCACAATGAACGGCTCGTGCTTTCCCTGGTGCGCCAGCATGGCAGCCTGGCCAAATCCGACATTGCGCGCATGACCGGTCTCTCGGCGCAGACCGTGTCGGTGATCATGCGCGAACTCGAGGAAGACAAGCTGCTGGTGCGCCAGGCGCCGATGCGCGGCAAGATCGGCCAGCCCTCGATCCCCATGGCGCTCAACCCGGAAGGCGCCTTCTTCATCGGCCTCAAGATCGGCCGGCGCTCGGCCGAGCTGGTGCTGATCGACTTCCTCGGCAATGTGCGCGCCATGCTGCAGAATTCCTACCGTTATCCGGCGCCGCGCGAGACGGTCGAATTCGTCACCGAGGGCATCAAGACGATGCGCGCCGAGCTGACACAGGCGCAGGACAAGCGCATCGCCGGCCTCGGCATCGCCATGCCGTTCGAATTGTGGAACTGGGCCGATACGGCGGGCGCGCCACGCGACATCATGGATGAATGGCGCCACCGCGACATCCGCGCCAACATCCAGGCGCAATGCGACTTCCCGGTCTATCTGCAGAACGACGCGACGTCGGCCTGCGGGGCCGAGCTCGTCTTCGGCCGCGCCGGCGGCGCGCGCGATTTCGTCTATTTCTACATCGGCGCCTTCGCCGGCGGCGGTATCGTGCTCAATGGCCGGCTCTACAGCGGGCCGAACGGCAATGCCGGCGCGCTGGGCTCGATGCCGGTGCCGGGACCCGACGGCAAGCCGGCGCAGCTCATCGACGTCGCCTCGATCGCCATGCTGGAAAAGGCGCTGTCGGCCAAGGGCATCGACGGCTCCTATCTGTGGACGTCGCCGCAGGAATGGGGCGAGATCGGCGCCGAGCTCGACGACTGGATCGCCAGCGCGGCGCGCGCGCTCGCCTATGCCATCGTCGCCGCCTGCTCGGTCATCGATTTCGAGGCCGCGGTGATCGACGGCTGGATGCCGCTGACCGTCCGCCGCCGGCTGGTCGACGCCGTCACCGAAGCGATCGCGCGCATCGACGCGGAAGGATTGAAGCTGCCCATCGTGCGCGAGGGAACCGTCGGCATCCACGCACGCGCGCTGGGCGGCGCCAGCCTGCCGCTTTCCGAGCGTTTTCTCATCGGGCCGAACACGTCCGGGGGTGCCTGACCATGCTGATCGGCATTCCGTCGCTGCTCGGGCCCGAGTTCCTGGCGACGCTGCGGGCTATGGGCCATGGCGACGAGATCGCCATCGTCGACGGCAACTACCCGGCCGAGGAGCAGGCGCGGCGGCTGATCCGGGCCGACGGCCACCATATCATCGCGGTGCTGGACGCCGTGCTTGCCGTCCTGCCGGTGGACGAGGCGGTGCCGCAGGCGCTGTTCCGCGCCTCGGTGAACGGCGACCCTACACTCGCCGATCCCGTGCATCATGAGATGGAAGATGTGTGCGCCAAGCGTGCGCCGGGCCACAAGGTGGTTGCGCTGGCCGGACCCGACTTCTATGCACGCGTCAAGGCCGCGCACGCCATCGTGGCGACCTCAGAACCCAGGCTTTTTGCCAACATCATCATCCGCAAGGGCGTGATCCATCCGCCGGAGACCGACAAGACATGATCCTTTGCTGTGGCGAAGCCCTGATCGACATGCTGCCGCGCATAACGACCGAGGGCGAAGCCGCCTTCGCACCTTATGTCGGCGGCGCGGTGTTCAACTCGGCGATCGCGCTCGGACGCCTGGGCGCGCCGGCGGGCTTCTTCTCCGGCCTCTCCTCGGATCTGTTCGGCGGCCAGTTCCGCGACGCGCTGGGGGCGAGCAAGGTAAGCTCGACCTACGCGCACACCTCGCCCCGGCCGACGACGCTCGCCTTCGTGCGGCTCACCAACGGCCAGGCGACCTATACCTTCTATGACGAGAACACCGCCGGCCGCATGCTGACCATCGAGGATCTGCCGAAGCTCGGCACCGAGATCGAGGCGATGTTGTTCGGCGCCATCAGCCTGATCTCGGAGCCGGCCGGATCGGCTTATGAGGAGTTCATGCGGCGCGAACATGAAGCCCGTGTGATGATGCTCGATCCTAACATCCGGCCGAACTTCATTCCGGACAAGGCCAAGCATCTCAGGCGCATTCGCGAGATGATGGCGATGGCCGACATCGTCAAGCTCTCGGACGAAGACCTCAAATGGTTCGACGAGGCCGGCTCGCATGAGGACGTGGTGCGCAACTGGCTGGACCGCGGGCCGAAGCTGATCGTCGTCACCCATGGCAGCGAAGGCGCC
>JAEKLU010000380.1 GCA_019509685.1 Mesorhizobium sp.
ATCTTGGCGACTTTGGAACCGACCGCCGGATCGAGATGGCGCTTCATCGAGAAGACGACGTCGTCGGCGGTGAGGTCCTTGCCGTCGTGGAAGGTGACCCCCTTGCGCAGCTTCACTGTCCAGGTCTTGGCGTCCTTGCTGTCGAAGCTTTCGGCCAGCTCCATCTGCGTGACGCCATCCTTGTCGAGGAAAGTCAGGCGGTTGTAGAGCGAGCAGCAGCGGACATAGTCGGTCGACAGCGACGCCTTTGCCGGATCGAGCGTGTCGGCGGTCGAGGACGACCAGCCAGCGGCCTTGAAACTGCCGCCGGAAACCGGCGTGGCGGCGACGGCATTGGTGGCGCGGCCAAGCACCATGCTGCCCGCGGCAATCGCAGCGCCGCCGGCCAACAGCATCTTGAGGAGTTCGCGGCGGCTCGCGCCCCGCCGAATGGCATTTTCGACCATGGCATCGTCTGCGCTGGTCCAGTTCGTGATGTTGTCGGTCATATCATTCCCCTTTTCGTTTGTTTTCCGGCTTGCTCGTCTTGACGCGGCTTTCCGGGTTGGGCTCAGGTTCGTTGCTTCAGGCTTTCCCGCACGGCGGCGGCAAGGGCCGCCATTGACGTGAAGTGGTAGTCCGGCGTGGTGAAGCGCTCGGGCTCGATCGTGCCGCCATAGCCCTTCTGGGCGTGCCGGCGCTCGATCCAGCAATTGGTCATGCCAAGCGCCCGGGATATGCCGATATCGTGATACTGGCTTTGCGCGACGTGCAGGATGTCCTCCTTGCTGTCGCCCCTTGAGGCGACGAAATCGAAGACCTTCTGGAAAAAGGCCGGGTCTGGTTTTTCCGTGCCTGTATCGTCGGCAGTGAAGGTGGCGAAAAAGGGCGATCCGAGTTGCTTCTCGAAATGATCGAGCGCCCAGCGCCGGGCATTGGTCATGGCAATCAGCCTGTGCGATTTTGCAAGCTTCGCCAATGCAGCCGCGCTGTCGTGGAAGCCTTGCCAGACGCTGGCGGAGTCCCGCAGGCGCATGCCGTATCTCTCCTCGGCCGGCAGGCCGAGCCGTGGTGCGATGACCCTGTAGACACGCACGAGATCGTCCGGGAACTGGCTCGCATCGGGCATGTAGCGGGCTTGCCGGTAAAGGCTCAGCGCTTCCTCGCCGTCGAGCGAAACGCCGGCCTCGGCGGCAATCCCGGCCAGGCAGGTCGTGATGCCGCCTTCGAAGTCGATCAGCGTGCCTACCACATCGAAGGTCATGTATTTGAATTCGCTAAAGCCCCTGGCCAAGACTGGGTCTCCTCTGCGCGCGGCCGAATTGCATGTGTTGAACAGAACAAAATTCCGTGCTGTCCGGGGCGTAGGCCTTTTTCGAAGGCCCGGAAATCCGGGCTTTCTGGCCTTGTCTTATCAACAGTCTGGCACTTCCCCCACGCTGGATTCGCCGAAAAGACGTGAGGGGGCGGCACAAAATTGCGAAATCGTCTGCCCCGGCGCTATTTCGAAACACAGGGTATTCGTCTGCCGTCATGCCATTGCCTGGCGGACATCGGGATCGTCCAGTGTCTGGTCGAGCGTCCGGCGCGTGAGCTCGATGATCGCATCTATGTCGGCGTCGGTGCAGCAGAGCGGTGGTGCATAGCCGATAACCCCATGCGCAAAGGCACGGATGATCAGGCCGTTGTCCCACGCCCTGTCGAAGACGCGCCGCGCCGGCATGGCCGACGCCGGAAGCGGGGTCTTCTTCTGTTTGTCGACCACCAGTTCGATCGCGGCAAGCATGCCGCGGCCGCGCACGTCGCCAACGAGCGGGTGGTCCCTCAGGCCCTCCAAGCCCGCCATCAGGCGAGCGCCGGCCTTGGTGCCGTTCTCCAGCAGGCCGTTTT
>JAEKLU010000080.1 GCA_019509685.1 Mesorhizobium sp.
TCGCTGGCCGCGTCATAGGCGGGGCGGATCGCACGGATGGCGAAAGGCATCGCCATCACCGCATTGACGGCGACGACCATGACCGGGGCGACGGCAAACACATCCGCCACGTTGCGCAGGGCGAGAAACCAGCCGGCGCCGAGCACGATCGGCGGCACGACCAGCACGAAGCCGGCGCCGGTGTCGGCGGCATGCTCGAGCAGGCTCACGGCCTTGTCGCGACCGCGGCGCAAGGCCAATGCCCGTCGCGCGGCGATCAACGCCAACGACAACGCGACGGCAAGCAGCGCCGCCATGAAGGCAAGGCCGGCGCTGGTCAGCGTCGCGCGACGCACGGCCTCCTCGCCCGCCAGTCGGCCGAGATCCGCCTTCAGCCCCGCCAGTACGGTCGCAACCATCGGCCCGGCAACGAACAGCAAGGCGACCGCGATCAGGCCGGCGTTGAGCACGGTTTCCATCCGGCCAACGCCGAGATAACGGCGCGGCGCCACCGGCAGGTTGGCGTCGCCCACCGTGTTGGCGCCGAGCCGGGCGAGCGCGACCATCACCACGAATGTCAGGCCTATCTGCAGCAGCGTCAGCACCACCGTTCGCGCGGGATCGAAATCGAAGCGTAGCGCCTGGTAGATGGCAACCTCTAGCGTCGTCGCGGCCGGTCCGCCGCCTAGCGTCAGCACGATGGTGAAGGAGGTGATGCAAAGCATGAAGACCAGCCCGGCGACGCCAGGCAGTGCCGCACGCAGCGCCGGCCATTCGATCAGCCGGAAGGCCGGCCGCGCGCCCATGCCGAGCTGGCTCGCCAGCCGCCATTGATCGGTCGGAATAGTGCCGAGCGCCTCCAGGAAAAGACGCGTTGCCAAAGGCAGGTTGAAGAAGACATGCGCGACCAGGATGCCGGAGAGCCCGTAAATCCCCGGCCATTCTCCGGCGCCGAGGGTTCCAAGCACGCCGGCAAAGTATCCAGCCCGGCCGTAGAGCGCCAATATGCCGAGCGCGGCGACGATGGCCGGCAAAGCGAGCGGCACGGTGAAAAGCTGCAGGATCAGACGGCGTCCCGGGAAATCTGGATGCCGCGACAGGGCGCGCGCCACCAGCAGCGCCGGCGCGACCGATAGGAGCGTCGACAGCAGCGCTTGCCAGAGCGTGAAGCGGGCGACGCGGAAAAGATAGCCGTCGAAAGCGGCGACCGCACCGGAGAGATCGTGCGCGCCTTCAATGATGAGGCCCGCGAAGGCGCCGCCGATAAGCAAGGCGATGGCCGCAAGCGCGACGACGCCGGCGGTGACGCGGGAGTCAAGGCGCAAGGCGGACTGCATGCTGCGAACGCCGCGTTCCTTCGCGCCCCCCTCTGTCCTGCCGGACATCTCCCCCACAAGGAGGGAGATCAGCTGTCACACCGGCTTTCGCCAATCTCGAACGTTGCAGGAAGGGGCGGGGCGCCAAAACAGCCAATCTCCCCCCTTGTGGGGGAGATGTCCGGCAGGACAGAGGGGGGCGCCGTAGAGCGATCATCTTCCAATCATACCGCCAAAGCTACTTGCTCATCACCGCCAGCCACTCGTCCACCCAGGCCTTGCGGTTTGCCGCCACCTCTTCCGGGCTGAACAGCAAGGTTTTGGTCGGCTTCACCAGTTTGTCGAAGGCCGGGTTGAGCGGCTTGTCGGTCTTGCCGGCCGGGAACATCCAGTTGGTTTCCGGGATGACGTCCTGGAACTTCGGCCCGGTCATGAAGGCGATGAATTTGTGCGCCAGCGGGTTTTTCGCGCCGGTCGTGGTGATGCCGGCAACCTCGATCTGCAGATACTCGCCTTCCTCGAAGGAAGCCGCCTGATAACGCTCGGTGTTCTCGGCCACCATGTGGTAGGCGGGCGAGGTGGTGTAGGACAGCACCATCGGCGCTTCGCCCTTGGTGAACAGGCCGTAGGCTTCGCTCCAGCCCGGCGTCACCGTCAGCACTTTCGTCTTGAGCTTGGCCCAGGCCTCGGGCGCCTTGTCGCCATAGACCGACTTGACCCAGAGCAGCAGGCCGAGCCCCGGCGTCGAGGTGCGCGGATCCTGGATGACGATCTTGTCGGTGCCGGCGCCTTCCACCAGGTCCTTCAGGCTTTTCGGTGGCGTTTTCAGCTTCTGCGTGTCGTAGACGACGGCGAAATAGCCATAGTCGAAAGGCACGAAAGTATCGTCGCTCCAGGCGCCGGGAACATTGCTCACCGGCACCTCGCCATGCGGCGCGAACAGCCCACTCGCCTTGGCGTCGGCGGTCAGGTTGGTATCGAGGCCAAGCACGACATCGGCCTTGGTGCCAGCGCCTTCCAGCTTGACGCGGTTGAGCAGCGCCACACCGTCGGCGACCGAGACGAATTCGAGATCGCAGCCGCATTCGGCCTCGAATTCCTTCTTCACGGCCGGACCGGGACCCCAGTCGGCGGTGAAGCTCTCATAGGTATAGACGGTGAGCTTGTCTTTCGCCGCGGCAGGGCTCGCCATAAGCGAAACAAGGCCGGTTGCCAGAATAAGATGTGACAGTAGCGAGCGCATCGGCGCCTCCTTCGTTCGAGTGACAAGGAATTGAGGCGTCGGACGGTCCGAAACGTCTAATCCCTCCGCCGGTACAAACCGGATCAGGTTCAGCGGGTTGGCTTTCTTGCCTCTCAGCCGGATCAAGTCCGGCACCCCGTTAGAGCGTTTCGACAGATAGGCCTGGCCGAAGCGGCACGCAAGCGGAAGTTTGCCGGGCATCTAATGTTCGGATGGGGCCTTCCTGTTTGACGCAATTCCGGACGGAAGCTACGGCGAAGCCGCCGAGCGTGAACGCTTTCCACTTTTCCTGGAATTGCTCTGGAGGCGAAGTATGGAGCCGCCCGGCTTCCGTTTCACCCGACGGGCTGGTAAGGGCGACGGCCATGGGCACATTCACCATCCTGCTTGGCGGCGAGCTTATCCGCACGCCTCGGCTCGAACGCCAGATCGAAGGCTCGCGCGTCATAGCCGCCGATGCCGGCATCGGCCATGCCCGCATGCTGGGCATCGTGCCGGAGCTGTGGGTCGGCGATTTCGATTCGGTGCCGGCCAACCTGCCGGAGAACCTGGCTGCCGTGCCGAAGACCGTCTTCCCGGCCGAGAAAGACAAGACGGATGGCGAGCTGGCCATCGCCGAAGCGCTGGATCGCGGCGCGACCAGCCTCATTCTCGCCGGCGCCTTCGGCGGCAAGCGGGCCGACCACGCTTTCCTGCATCTGGCGCTTGCCGTGCGCCTGGCAGAGGCGGGCATCACGGTCCTTTTGACCAGCGGCGCCCAGGAAGGCGTCCCCGTGCTGCCCGGCAAGGCCGCTTTCGATTACGCCGACGGCACGCTGTTTTCGGTGCTTGGCTTTTCCGACCTGTCCGGCTTGACGGTCACCGGAGCCAAATGGCCGCTCGATCATGTCGAGGTGGCGTTCGGCTCCTCGCTCACTATATCAAACGAGGTCAGGGGCGGGCTCGGCATCGCGCTGGAGCGCGGCAGGGCGCTGCTTCTGGCCCACCCTCATCCCCTCCCAGAAAGCTGATATGGCGCCGCCACTCCTCAATCTCGACGGCATAAAACTGACCTTCGGCGGCGCGCCGCTGCTTGACGGCGCGGCGCTGAGCGCCTCTGCCGGCGACAAGATCGCCCTGGTCGGGCGCAACGGTTCCGGCAAATCGACGCTGCTCAAGATCGCCGCCGGCATCATCGAGCCGCAGGACGGCGAAGTGTTCCGCCAGCCTTCCGCGACCGTCCGCTATCTGCCACAGATGCCCGACATGGACGGCTTCGCCACGGTCCGCGCCTATGTCGAGGCCGGGCTCGGCCCGGCCGACGATCCGCACCGCGCCACCTATCTGATGGAGCATCTCGGCCTCACCGGCGAGGAGCGTCCGAACGATCTTTCCGGCGGCGAGGCGAGGCGGGCTGCCCTCGCTCGCGTCATGGCGCCCGAGCCCGACATCCTGCTGCTGGACGAGCCGACCAACCATCTCGACCTCTCGGTCATCGAATGGCTGGAAGAGGAGCTTGCCCGCACCTCTTCGGCCGTGATCCTCATCTCGCACGACCGCCGTTTCCTCGAACGCGTCACGCGCGCCACGGTCTGGCTCGATCGTGGCCAGACGCGGCGTCTCGACAAGGGCTTTGCCCATTTCGAGGAATGGCGCGACCAGGTGCTGGAGGAGGAAGAGCGCGAGCAGCACAAGCTCGGCCGCCAGATCGTGCGCGAGGAGCACTGGTTGCGCTACGGCGTGACCGCCAGGCGCAAGCGCAACATGCGTCGCCTTGGCGAGCTGCAGACCATGCGCCAGCGCTTTCGCGGCCATCGCGGCGCCGAGGGCACGGCGACCATGGTGGCGAGCGACGCCGCCGAATCCGGCAGGCTGGTGATCGAAGCCAAAAATATCGAGAAGAGCTTCGGCGAGCTGACCGTCGTCAAAGGTTTCTCGACCCGTATCCAGCGTGGCGACCGCGTCGGTCTTGTCGGTCCGAACGGCGCCGGCAAGACCACGCTTTTGAAGATGCTGACCGGGGAGTTGGCGCCCGATGCCGGCACCGTTCGGCTCGGCGTGAATCTGGAGATCGCCACGCTCGACCAGAAGCGCGAAGCCGTCGACCCCGCCGAGACACTGGCGCAATATCTTACCGACGGGCGCGGCGAGAACCTCGTCATCAATGGCGAGCAGCGCCATGTCGTGTCCTACATGAAGGACTTCCTGTTCAAGCCGGAGCAGGCGCGCACGCCGGTGCGCGAGCTTTCCGGCGGCGAGCGGGCGCGGCTGATCCTGGCGCGCGTTCTGGCCCGGCCGGCGAACCTCCTGGTGCTCGACGAGCCGACCAACGACCTCGACATGGAGACACTGGAGTTGCTGCAGGAGCTGGTCGCCGGCTTTGCCGGCACGGTGATCTTGGTCAGCCACGACCGCGATTTCCTCGACCGCACCGTCACCAGCGTCATCGCGCCGGACGGCGGCGGCCGCTGGATCGAATATGCCGGCGGCTATTCCGACATGCTGGCGCAGCGCGGCGGCTCGAAGCTGGAAGATCGCAAGGCGAGGGCCAAGGCCGAGGCAAGCGAAGCGGCGCCGAAGGCCGAGCAGGCCACGCCAAAGGGCCAGGCGAAGAAGCTCTCGTTCAAGCAGAAGTTCGCCCTGGACTCGCTGCCGAAGAAGATCGAAGCGGTGACCGCCTCGATCTCGCGGCTGGAGAACAACATCGCCGACCCGTCCTTCTACGAGCGCGACCCCGCCTCGTTCCAGAAAACCATCGCCGCCCTCGACAAGGAACGCACCACGCTGGCGGCGCTGGAGGAAGAGTGGCTGGAATTGGAGATGCTGCGGGAAGAGATGGAAGGGTAGGCTTGCCTGCACCTGGTTATGCGCCTATCTTATGCGCATGAAACCGGGAGGCTTCCGTGCTTCAATCAACTGGGAAACCACAGCGTAAATCGGTCAACACCTCGATTGATTCCAGATTGATCGAGGAGGCCAAGGCGTTGGGCATCAACATGTCGCGTGCTGCCGAGCAAGGAATCGCGAAGGCGATCTCCGCCGAAAAGACGCGCCGCTGGCAGGAGGAGAACAAGGAGGCGCTCGAAAGCTCTAACGACTACGTCAAGCGCAATGGTTTGCCCTTGGCCAAATACCGGCTGTTTTGATGGCCCGTTATGATTTCTACCGGGGCGCGGGAAGCGACGGTTATTTACTTGATGTCCAGTCCGACCTGCTGGAATACCTCGACACCAGCGTCGTCGTTCCGCTTTTGCCGCCCAACATCGCACCGCTGCCGGCTCGCAGGCTGAACCCGATCTTCAGGATCGATGGCAAAGACCATGTCATGGTCACGCAATTCATTTCGGCGGTCACGGCTTCCGAATTGCGGGCAGTGGAAGGAAATCTGTCACGACACCACGACGAGATCGTCGCTGCTCTCGACATGCTGTTTCAGGGCTTCTGAGCGACGCCCAGCCCCTCACCCCGACGTCTTCGCCTGCCACGCCTTCAGCGCTTCATCGAAGACCTTCTCGCCGGGAATGCCCTTTTCCATGGTGAGCAGCGCGCGGCGGCCGGTCTTGTAGACCACCGGCACGTCGATCCAGTCCTGGCCCCTGAGCAGCGTCAGGTTGGCATCCTGGTCGGCCTTGGTATCGTTGAGCGCGACGAGGAAGAAGCCGTCGGCGATCTTGGCCGGAATGCCGATCAGCGGGCTGCCGGCATCCTGCTCCGAACTCTTCATGGCGATGCGCAGGATGTTGTCGACGCCACCGCCGTCAAAGCCTTGCGGCGTCAGGAAGATCATCTCGATGATGTGGCTGGCCGGCAGGGTTTGGTCGGTGTTGCGCCGGATCGTCATGCGCAGCTGGATGTTCTTGCCGGGGATAGTCGCCTCGGCGCGGATCGCCGGCTCTGGCGGCAGGTCGCCACCGGGCGATTCCTGCACCAGTGACCAGACGATGCTGCCAGGCTCGGCCGTGCCCTGCTGAGTACTGGTGCGCTCCTCATAGAAGATCGCCTTCTGCCCGACCGGAACGGTCGCCTCTGCCGTCGCCGGCGCGGGCGTTGCAGGCGCGG
>JAEKLU010000372.1 GCA_019509685.1 Mesorhizobium sp.
CTGGTCGCCATCGCGGCCGCCAAGGCCGGCGCGAGGGAGGTGATCGCCGCCGATATCGATCCATTCTGCGAGACGGCAATCGCCCTCAACCTGGAGGCCAATGGCGTGAAGGCGTCCTTCCGGGGCACGGACTGCATCGGCTTGGATGAAGGCTGGGACGTCGTACTTGCCGGCGATGTCTTTTACGACAAGGCTTTCGCCGACAGGCTGATGCCATGGTTCACCACGCTGGTGGCGCGCGGCGCCGACATCCTGGTTGGCGATCCCGGCCGGGCCTATCTGCCCAAGGCCGGGCTGCAATCGCTCGCCATCTACCAGGTGCCGGTGACGCGCGTGCTTGAGGACGCCGAGGTCAAGCGCACGACGGTGTGGCGCCTGATGCATGTCGCGCAAAAGTGACCCCGGTTTTGCGACAACGACATGCATCAAGCAAGAAGGCCTGCCGCTTGACGCCGCCGCCGAACAGGGATTCCATCGCCCATTGAGCAGGCATGTCGTTGCCAGCCCCGCTGCGCATCCACACGACACGCATTCAAGAGGGGGTTTCATGGATTTTTCGGTGGTGAATTGGCTGGCGGTGATTGTCGCCGCCGTGGTCGCGTGGCTGTTTGGCGCTGTCTGGTACATGGCCCTGAGCAAACCCTGGATGAAGGCGGCCAAAATCGATCCGGCAAACAAGAAGCCCTCCATTGCTCCCTTCATCATCAGCTTCGTTGCCGAGGTGGTCATGGCGTTCGTCCTCACCCTGGTGGTCGGCGCGATGACCGGGGGCGAGCCAAACCCGCTTGCCGGCGTCATCTTCGGCTTCGTGCTCTGGCTGGGCTTTGTTGCCACCACGATTACCGCCAACCACCGCTATCAAGGCTTCGGCTGGGATCTCACCCTGCTCGATGCCGGCCATTGGCTGGGCGTGCTGCTGATCATCGGCGCCGTGATCGGCTGGTTCGGCGCGCCGGCCGCGCCGGCGGGCTGAGCCGACGTCGAGATCGAGGTCGGGCCGCATTTGCAGATCGGCCACACCTGAATCCTATGTCGGCGTTTTCGCCACCTCGTCCAGCAGCCACTCGCGAAAGGCGATGATGCGGGCATCGTCTTTCGTTGCCTGCGGATAAACCAGGAAATAGGCGAAGTCCGCCGCGACCCTGATCCCGAGCTCGAAAGGCCGCACCAACCGCCCCTGCGAAAGATCGCTGGCGACCATGGCGAAATCGGCCAGCGCCACGGCATTGCCGTCGAGCGCGGCTTGCGTGGCGTCGGTTGACGACCCGAAAACGAGCGTGCGGCTGTCGTCGAAATCCTCGACGCCGGCCGCCTGCATCCACATGCGCCAGTTAGGCCATGTCACGCCCTGCCGCGACCATTCGATATGCGCCAAGGTGTGATGGAAAAGGTCGCGCGGCTCCTTAAGAGGCGGACCTGACGCCAGCAGCGTGGGACTGCAGACCGGGATGATGATGTTTTCGAACAGCCGATGCGCGACAAGCCCCGGATATTTGCCGGTGCCGAAGCGGATGCCGACATCGACGTCGTCGAGATCGAAATCCCTGACATCGTAGCTGATGTCGAAGCGCAGCTCGATGCCGGGCTTGTGTTTGTGGAAATCGTCGACGCGGCGCATCAGCCACTTCGTCGCGAATTGCGCATCGAGGGTCACCTTCAACAGGGCCGTGCCGCGCGTCAACTTGCGGGCGCGGCTGACGGCCCGGTTGAGCAGGTCGAGCGCGTCGACCGAGGCCTCGAGCAGCACAGTGCCCGCCTCCGTCAGCCGGATCGTCCGGCTGGTGCGCGTGAACAGCACCAGATCAAGCTGATCCTCGATTTCCTTGATCTGATGGCTGACCGCCGCCGGCGTCAGCCCGAG
>JAEKLU010000220.1 GCA_019509685.1 Mesorhizobium sp.
ATCCTCCTGGTCGAGCAGAATTTCCGCTTCGCCGCCCGCATCGCCGACCGCTTCTACCTGATGGATCACGGCAAGGTGGTGCAAGGCTTTCCGGTCGGCCAGCTTTCCGCGCACACCGACAAATTGCACGAGGTGCTGGGGGTATGAGCGGGACAAATGTCCATTGGATGACCGCTACCTGGCAGGCGCTGGCGCCGCCCCTCATCTGGCTGCCGCCATCTTCTCCCCGTAAACGGGGAGAAGGGACGCTTTGGCCGCCGCTTTCGCCAACCGCCAACGTCGCAGGAGGAGAGCCGGCGCCGCGCTCAGCCTCTTTCTCCCCGTTCACGGGGAGAAATGCCCAGCAGGGCAATGAGGGGCGGCGCCTGCGTCAACAATCGGCCGCACCGCATTCAACGGACATCTCGGTGCTGGCCCCATGACCATGATCTTCGGCATTCCGATCCAAGCGCTTCTCGGCCAATTGCTGGTTGGCCTGATCAACGGCTCCTTCTATGCCATGCTCAGCCTGGGGCTGGCCGTCATCTTCGGCCTGTTGCGCATCATCAATTTCGCCCATGGCGCGCTCTATATGCTTGGCGCCTTCATTGGCTATCTGCTGCTCGTCCATCTCGGCATCGGCTACTGGCCGGCGCTGATCATCGTGCCCCTGGCCGTCGGCCTGTTCGGCATGGTGGTGGAGCGCGTGGCGCTGTCCAGGCTCTACCGCCTCGACCCGCTCTACGGCCTGCTTTTCACCTTCGGTCTGGCCCTGGTCATCGAAGGCGTGTTTCGCTACTTCTTCGGCGTCTCCGGCAATCCCTATGCCGTGCCGGCGCAGCTCGCCGGCGGCACCAATCTCGGCTTCATGTTCCTGCCCAATTATCGCGGCTGGGTGGTGGTCGCCTCGCTCGTCGTCTGCATCGGCACATGGCTTTTGATCGAAAAGACCAGGCTCGGCTCCTATCTGCGCGCCGCGACCGAGAATCCCGAGCTGGTGCAGGCCTTCGGCGTCAACGTGCCGCTGCTCTTGACGCTCACCTATGGTCTCGGCGCCGCCCTTGCCGGGCTGGCCGGCATCCTCGCGGCGCCCGTCTACCAGGTCAGTCCGCTGATGGGCTCGGACCTGATCATCGTCGTCTTCGCCGTCGTCGTGGTCGGCGGCATGGGCTCGATCCTCGGCGCTATCGTCACCGGCTATATGCTCGGCCTCGCCGAAGGCCTGACCAAGGTCTTTTACCCGGAGGCGTCGAACCTCGTCGTCTTCGTCATCATGGCGATCGTGCTGCTGTTGCGACCGGCCGGCCTGTTCGGAAGGGACGCCTGAGATGAGCGAGGCGACCCTTCACGAAGAACGCGCCGCGGCTTCGCTCAGGCTGGAGCGCATCCTGGTGGCGCTGGCCATCGTGGCGCTGATTGCCGCGCCCTTCCTCATCTACCCGATCTTCATCATGAAGATGCTGTGCTTCGCGCTCTTCGCCTGCGCCTTCAACCTGCTGCTCGGCTACACCGGGCTGCTGTCCTTCGGCCATGCCGCCTTCTTCGGCGGCGCGGCTTATTTCTGCGCCTACGCGGTAAAAGCCTGGGGTTGGCCGCCCGAGGCCGGCATTCTGCTCGGCACCGTCGGCGCGGCTGGCCTCGGGCTCATCATGGGCTTCCTCGCCATCCGCAGGCAAGGCATCTATTTCTCGATGATCACGCTGGCGCTGGCGCAGATGTTTTATTTCTTCTGCGTCCAGGCGCCGTTCACCGAGGGCGAGGACGGCATCCAGGGCGTGCCGCGTGGAACGCTCTTCGGCGTCATCGATCTCAACGTCACCATGAACATGTATTTCTTCGTGCTTGCCGTCTTCCTGATCGGCGTCTTTGCCATCTGGCGCATCGTCAACTCGCCCTTCGGCATGATCCTGCGCTCGATCAGCGAGAACGAGAACCGCGCCATTTCGCTGGGCTATTCGGTCGGCCGCTACAAGCTCGCCGCCTTCGTCATGTCGGCGGCCCTTGCGGGTTTGGCGGGCGCCACCAAGGCCATCGTCTTCCAATTCGCCACGCTCACCGACGTCACCTGGCAGATGTCGGGCGAAGTGATCCTGATGACGCTGCTCGGCGGCATCGGCACCATGGCCGGCCCCGTGGTCGGCGCCGGCCTCGTCGTCGGCCTGGAGAACACGCTTGCCACCTCCGGCTTCCCGGTGACCATCGCCACCGGGCTCATCTTCATGGTGTGCGTGCTGATCTTCAGGCGCGGCATTGTCGGGGAGGTTTATGCGCGGTGGCTGAGACGGGCGCCAAGCGGCGGCAATTAGGCAGCCGCTTCGTATCGTTCGATCTCCTTAAGCTCTTCCTGTAGCGACGCGCCCTCGACAGCCAGATCGTAACTGGCCTGCATGTTCATCCAGAACTGCGGTGTGGTGCCAAAAAACTTCGCAAGCCGCAAAGCCGTGTCCGGCGTGACCGGCGTGGTCTCGTTGGCAAGGCGCTCGATGCGGGTGCGCGGCACATGAAGCTTCTTGGCCAGCGTGTAGGGCTTCAGATCGAGGGGCTCAAGAAATTCCGTCCTCAGAATCTCGCCTGGATGAATAGGAACATCGAGTTTGATCATTTCTTCACCCCATCGGGAAGGGCGCCCTGGCTTGGTTGTCTTGTCCTTGAACGACCGGATCATCCGATTTCCAGGATTGGTATCGTGTCATGATACGTCGCTTGCGTCAACAAAAAGTATCGCGGTATGATACGCAGCACGCCTTCCAAAACGCTACGCTGACCCACCCACCGGCACCTCAAGTCCCATCTTCACCCGATCCATCGCCACGAACGTCCGAAACCTTTTGACGTTGTTGTTTTCGAAGAATAGCCGCCGGGTCAGCGCCTCGTAGTCGGCCATCGAAGCCACGGTGACGACGAGGATGAAATCGGCCTCGCCGGTGACGTAGTAGCATTGCTGCACCTCGGGCACTTCGGCAAAGCCGCGCTTGGCGGCGTCGATCAGCTCGGCGCGTTCGCTCTCGACCTCGACCTCGACGAAGATGGTGATCGGGTGGCCGACCTTGGCCGGATCGACCAGCGCGACATTGGCGCGGATGACGCCGGTTTCCTCCATCCGCCGGATGCGCCGCTGCACCGCCGGGGCCGACAGGTTCACCTTCTCGCCGATCACCCGCTGTGGGGTGGTGTTGTCCTTCTGCAGGATGGCGAGGATGGCGCGGTCGAAGGCGTCGAGATTTGGCGGAACGGGCATCGGCGACATCCAGACGAAACAAACTTGCAATCGGCTCGCCGAAACAGAGCGCATTTCTCAGGCGCTCTGCAATAGATTTCCGGGGCATGAAACGGGGGAAACCATGATCCTGCTCAATCGACGTCCCGAATACAGGCAATTACTGGCGGCGGCCGACGCTGCCGCGCTCGGCATTGCCGGCGCCGAGGAGGCAGAGCGTTTCTTGAGGGCGCGCGACAGCCACTCCGAGACGCCGCTGCATGTCTTGCCGGCGCTGGCGGCCGAACTCGGCATCGCGGCATTGCACGCATTGCACGTCAAGGACGAGGGCAGGCGTCTCGGCCTTGGCAGCTTCAAGGCGCTGGGCGGCGCCTATGCCGTCATCCGGCTGGTGCTCGAAGAGGCCGGCAAGCAACTCGGCCGCAAGCTCGATGCGGGCGAGATCGGCGATGCGAAGGTGCGGGCGATCGCCGCGCGGATGACCTTCTGTTGCGCCACCGACGGCAACCATGGCCGCTCGGTCGCGCAGGGCGCCGGCCTGGTCGGCGCTCGCTCGGTGGTCTTCGTCCATGCCGGCGTCAGCCCCGAGCGTGTCGCGGCGATCGCCCGCTATAGCGCCGAGATGGTCAGGGTCGACGGCGGCTACGATCATTCGGTGCGCGAGGCCGCCCGCATCGCCGCCGAGCGCGGCTGGACGGTCGTCTCCGACACCTCCTGGCCGGGCTATGAGCGCATTCCGGGCCTGGTCATGCAGGGCTATACGGTGATCGTGCGCGAGGCGTTGCGGCATCTGCCGGAGCCACCCACCCATGTCTTCCTGCAGGCCGGCGTCGGCGGCTTCGCCGCGGCGATTGCCGGCCATCTGGCGATCCTGCTTGGCGAGCGGCGGCCGAAGATCGTCGTGGTCGAGCCGGCGCGGGCGGCCTGCGTCTACGCCACGGCCGAGGCGGGGCGTCCGGTAAAAATCCCGCATGACCAACCGACCGTCATGGCGATGCTGGAATGCCATGAGCCGTCGCTGGTCGCCTGGCGGGTGCTTTCGCGCGTCGGCGACGCCTTCATGACGGTGGAGGAGGACGATGCGGTCGCGGTGATGAACCGGCTGGCGCGGCCCAAGGGCGGCGATCCGGCGATCGTTGCCGGCGAGAGCGGCGGGGCGGGGCTTGCCGGGCTGATCCGGGCCGCCGGTGACATCGGCATGCGCGCCGCGCTCGGTCTCGACGGCCAATCCCGCGCGCTCATCATCAACTCCGAAGGCGCGACCGACCCCGGCCGTTACGCCGAACTGGTGGGGATGGCGCCGGAAGGTGTAGCGCGAGCCATGCAGCCGGCGTGAGCAATCTGACGATCAATGCCGATCGCCTCATCAGGCGCATCGAGGAGCTCGGCAGCCTTGGCCGCGATGCGCAGGGCCGGCTCGTGCGCGTCGCCGCCTCGGATATGGATCGCCTCGGCCGCGACCGCCTGGTCAGCTGGCTGAAAGAGGCCGGGCTCGAGGTCGCCGTCGACCGCATCGGCAACATTTTCGGCATCTGGCGGGACAATGCCAATACCGATCTGGCGCCGGTCATGCTCGGCTCGCACATCGACACGGTGATCGACGCCGGCATCTATGATGGCTGCTGTGGCGTGCTTGCCGGACTGGAAGCGATCGAGAGCCTGAAGGAGGCCGGCTTCGCGCCGGCGCGTCCGCTTGTCGTCGCCGCCTTCACCAACGAGGAAGGCGTGCGCTATTCCCCCGACATGATGGGTTCGCTGGTCTATGCCGGCGGCGTCGGCATCGAGGACGCTCTGGCCGCTGTCGGCACCGACGGCACGGTGCTGGGCAAGGAGCTGGAGCGCATCGGCTACGCCGGTCAGCATCAGCCCGGATTCCTCAAGCCGCATGTCTATGTCGAGCTGCATGTCGAACAGGGGCCGGTGCTGGAGCGCGAAGGCATCGCCATCGGCGCCGTCGAGAACCTGCAAGGCATTTCCTGGCAGCGCATCACGATCGACGGCGAGGCCAATCACGCCGGCACGACGCCGATGGCGATGCGTCGCGATGCCGGCGTCGCCGCGGCGCGAGTAATCTCCTTCATCGCCGACCGCGCCAGTGCCTCGCGCACACGCACGGTCGCCACCGTCGGCACCATCGCTTTCGAGCCGAACGCCATCAACGTCATCCCGGCGCGGGCAATTTTCACCATCGACCTGCGCGATCCCAATGAAGCGAGCCTCAAGGCGGAGGAAGCAGCCCTTGCCGCCTTCCTCGACGAACTTGCCGCGAGCGCCGGCGTCACCGTCCAGGCCGAAAGCCTGGCGCGTTTCGAGCCGGTGACGTTCGACGCGCGCGTCGTCGCGCTGATCGAGGCCGGCGCCAAGGCCGCAGGTCTTTCCTGCCGGCGCATGACGTCGGGCGCCGGGCATGACGCGCAGATGATTGCGCGCATCGCGCCGTCCGCGATGATCTTCGTGCCGAGCCGTGGCGGCATCAGCCACAATCCGGCCGAGTTCACCGCTGCCGGCGAGCTCATCGCGGGCGCCAACATACTGCTCGGTGTCACCGCCAGACTGGCGGTTGACTGACCACAAAAGCGGGCTGCAAAACGAAAAAGCGTGGATGACTGACTTTGAGGCAGACAATTACACCCAAAAATAGTTCAGTCGACCACGTCGCGTTCTATCGCAGCTGGCATCTGGCGACATCGGGAAGAAACAAACTTCGATCACTAGCAAAATAGTTCTCACGTTCATCAATGCAATTCAGTGCCTCGAAAAAGAATGCCATGATGCTGCTCAACCAACGTCCCGAACACAACCAGCCGTTGGTCGCGGCCGACGCCGAAGCCCTCGGCATGGCGGGCGCCGAGCGCGCCGGGCATTATCTCAAGGCGCGCGACAATCATGTCGAAACACCTTTGCACGCCTTGCCGGCGCTGGCCGGCGAGCTCGGTATCGCCGCCCTTCATGTCAAGGATGAGGGCCAGCGCCTTGGCCTTGGCAGCTTCAAGGCGTTGGGCGGCGCCTATGCCGTCATCCGGCTGGTGCTGGAGGAGGCGGGAAAACGCCTCGGCCGCGATGTCGATGTCGCCGAGATCGGCGACGCAAGGGTGCGCCGGATCGCCTCGGAAATGATCTTCGTCTGCGCCACCGATGGCAACCATGGCCGGTCGGTGGCGCAGGGCGCCGGCCTGGTCGGGGCGCGATCGGTGATCTTTGTCCATGCCGGCGTGAGCCGCGAGCGTGTCGAGGCCATCGCCCGCCTCGGCGCCGAGATCGTGCAGGTCGAGGGCGGCTACGATCATGCGGTGCGCGAAGTCGCCCGGGTCGGCGCCGAGCGCGGCTGGAAGATCGTCTCCAACACATCCTGGCCAGGCTATGAGCGCATCCCGGGCCTCGTCATGCAGGGCTATACGGTGATCGTGCGCGAGGCGTTGCGGCATCTGGCCGAGCCGCCCACCCATGTCTTCCTGCAGGCCGGCGTCGGCGGCCTCGCGGCGGCGATTGCAGGCCATATGGCGATCCTGCTTGGCCTGAAGCGGCCGAAAACCGTGGTTGTCGAGCCGACGCGCTCGGCTTGTATCTATGCCTCGGCCGAGGCCGGACGTCCGGCGACGATCTCGCATCAGGGCCCGACCGTCATGACGATGCTCGAATGCGCCGAGCCGTCCTTGATCGCCTGGCGCGTGCTTTCGCGCGTCGGCGATGCCTTCATGACGGTCGAGGAAGAAGACGCGGTCGCGGTGATGAACCGGCTGGCGCGGCCCAAGGGCAATGATGCGGCCATCGTTGCCGGCGAGAGCGGCGGGGCAGGGCTGGCCGGACTGATCCGCGCCGCGGGCGACGTGGCCATGCGGGCGGCCCTCGGTCTCGACGCCGCGTCCCGCGTGCTCATCATCAACTCCGAAGGCGCGACCGACCCCGACCGCTACGCCGAGCTGGTTGGCATGGCGCCGCAGGATATTGCGCTGCAGCCTGCCTGACGACGCAAGCCGCCCGAAATGGGAGTCGCAATGACCGATCTCGATGCTTTGCACCGCGAGATGACCGCATGGCGGCATGATCTCCACGCCCACCCGGAATTCGGCTTCGAGGAGAAGCGCACCTCGGCGTTCGTGGCGGAAAAACTCCGCGCGTTCGGCCTGGAGGTCGCCGAGGGTATCGGCGGCACCGGCGTCGTCGGCACGCTGACCCGGGGCAGCGGCAACCGCGCGATCGCGCTGCGCGCCGACATGGACGCGCTGCGCATCGCAGAGCAGGGGAATGCACCCCATCGCTCGCGGACGCCCGGCACCATGCATGCCTGCGGCCATGATGGCCATACCGCGATGCTGCTCGGCGCCGCCAGGCTGCTGGCCGACGAAGGCGGGTTTGACGGCACGGTGCGTTTCATCTTCCAGCCGGCCGAGGAATGGGGCAAGGGCGCGCTCGCCATGCTCGACGACGGCCTGCTCGAGCGCTTCCCCTTCGAGGAGATTTTTGGCCTGCACAACATGCCGGGCCTGCCTGTCGGCCATTTCGAGACCCGGAGCGGCCCGGTGATGTCGGCCGAGGACAATTTCGAGATCGTGCTGAAAGGCCTTGGCGGCCACGCGGCACGGCCGCATGCCGGCCGCGAGACGCTGGTCGCCGCCTGCGCGCTGGTGGTCAACCTGCAGACGATAGTCTCGCGGCGGCTCAGCCCCGCCGACATCGGTGTCGTCTCGGTCACCGAGCTCATCACCGACGGTACCCGCAACGCGCTGCCCGGCATGACCCGCATCCTCGGCGATTGCCGCAGTTTCCGGTCAGAGGTGAGCGCCGCGATCGAAGCGGAGATGCGCCGCATCGCCGAGGGCACGGCGCAAGCCTATAATGTCGATGCCGAGATCACTTACACGCGCGAATTCGTGCCGTTGATCAACGACGCGGCGCTTGTCGAGGAGGCCTTCGCGGCAGCCCGGACTGTGCTGGCCGACGATGCCGTTGGCATCGCGGCCGACGACGCTGTTCGCGTCGCGGCTGAGCCGATGACGGCGTCGGAGGATTTCGCCCGCTTCCTCGACCATGTCCCCGGCTGCTTCGTCTTCCTCGGCAACGGCGACACCGCGCCGCTGCACAATCCGGCCTATGACTTCAACGACGCAGGCCTGCTGCACGGCGCGCGGTTTCATGCGGCGGTGGTGCGGAGGAGGCTGGCGGTGAGCGTTTAGCCAATCTCCCCCCTTGTGGGCGATATGCCCGGCAGGGCAGAGGGGGGCGCTGTCCCGCCGGCCTTTCAGGTCTTCGCAGTCAAACGCCCTCGGTTGATGGCTGCCCTCGATTAATGGCTGATCACAAGTTTCAACCAACGCCGCGATCCATCGCGCCCCCTCTGGCCTGCCGGCCATCTCCCCCACGAGGGGGGAGATCAGCTGTACCCCGGTAACTCTTTCTTGTCTCGTTTCGGGCAGAATTGCGCGACGGGGGGTGGAAGACAAACAGGGCATGGCGGACGACAAGACACGCAAGGCGGAGTTCTGGGCACTGGCGCTTGACCGCGCTCATCTGGGCCTCTGGGACTGGAATCTATCGACCGGCGACTGTTACTACTCGCCGACCTGGTCGAAGATGCTGGGCTATGCCGAGGGCGAACTCGCCTATACGCCCGACCTCTGGCTCAACCTCGCCCATCCCGACGACCGCCAGGGCGCGATTGACAGCGGCGACCGGCATATTGCCGGGCTGACCCCGTCCATCGAAACCGAGCTGAGGCTGCGCCACAAGGACGGCCACTGGATCTGGGTGCTCGACCGCGGCGGCGTCGTCGAGCGCGACGCCGAAGGCCGGCCGCTCAGGCTGATGGGCGTCCAGACCGACATCACCAGGCAGAAGGAAGCCGAAGCCGCGCTCGACGAGGTCAATGTGCGCTTCCGCCTGGCGCTCGCCGCCAGCGGCACCGGCATCTGGCACTACGACGTCGGCACCAACAAGAGCTATTGGGACGCCCGCACCCGCGAGATTTTCGGCCATGTTGCCGAAAGCGACGAGGTGTCCGCCGATCTCTGGCACACTTTTCTGCACCCGGACGAAAAGGAAGCCACCGAGCGCGCCCACCGGATGTCGCTGGGCAGCGACAGCGTCATTGCCGTGCAGTATCGCATCATCCGCCGCGACGGCGAGTTCCGTCACATCGAGTCGCTGGTTCGCTTCATCGCCGGCGTCGGCTCGGCCGGACAGTTCCTTGGCACCGTGCGCGACATCACCGAGGAGAAGATGCGGGCCGAGGAGCTGGCCTACGCCGCCAACCATGACGCGCTGACCGGGCTGCTCAATCGCGCCGCCTTCGACCGGCTGCTTGCCGAAAACATCGCCATGGCGGAGCGGCTGCCGCTCGCCGTCTTCTATGTCGACCTCGACTACTTCAAGGCGCTCAACGACTATGCCGGCCATGCCGCCGGCGACCTGGCGCTGAAAAGCGTCGCGGCCGGCATCCTCGCCAGCCTGCCGGCGTCCGCGCATGCCGCGCGGCTTGGTGGCGACGAATTCGCGCTTCTGGTGCCGACCTGCGACGACGCCTGCGCCGAGCGCCTCGCCCGCGCCGTGCTTGCCGCGGTGCGCGATGCCGATCTCGGCTCCGCGGTCACCTCGCGCCGGCTGGCCGCCAGCATCGGCATCGCCTTCGTGCGTGACCGCACCATGGCGGTGGCCGACGCGCTCGCCTGCGCCGACGACGCCTGCTACGCCGCCAAGGCCGGCGGCCGCGACCGTTTCGCGGTGTTCTCGCCGGAGACGGCATCTGGTGCCGGCGGCCTCAACGCCGCGCGGCTCGCCGCCGACCTGGTCGATGCCATGGAGGACGGCCGGCTGAAACTCTACGGCCAGGAGATCCATCGCCTCGGCCTGCCCTGGGAAGACAGCCGCCATGTCGAGGTGTTGGCAAGGCTTGAGGCGCGCAACGGCAAGATGATCCCGCCGGGCGACTTCATGCCGGTGGCCGAACGCTTCGGCCTTGCCGCGAGGCTCGATCGCTGGATCATCCGCACGGCGCTCACCCGCCATGGCGAGGCGATGCGCGCAGGCGCCATCTCGCTCGGCTTCAACCTGTCGGCACAGACACTGTCGGACCCGCAGCTATGGGATTTCGCCGACCAGGCCATCGCCGACAGCGGCGCGCCGCCGTCGGCAATCGGCTTCGAGATCACCGAGACCGCCGCCGTGACCAATTTCGCCGCCGCGGCCGACTTCGTGCGCAAGGCGCGCGAGCGTCACTGCCGCGTCAGCCTCGATGATTTCGGCGCCGGCATGAGCTCGTTCGAATATCTCAGGCGCTTCCCCATCGACGCCATCAAGATCGACGGCTCGTTCATCGAGCATATCGCCGAAAGCCGTTTCGACCGCGAGATCGTCTCCGCGATCGCCGGCATCGCCCGGTCGATGGGCGCGGATGTGGTGGCCGAGAAGGTCGAGGAAAAGAGCGCGCTGGAGATCCTGCAAGGCATGGGCGTCGCCTACGGCCAGGGCTATCTCCTGCACCGGCCCGAGCCGCTGGAAGCGATCGTGGCGCGGGCGATGGGCGCCGTCGGGGAGAAGCGGGTCGGCTAATACAGTCGCTCTCCCCAACGGAGGGCTCGGCCATCAATGATGCGCATGGCCCTCATTGCGCTTGCGCGTTGCCGCCGCTTTCTTTGCCGAAGCGGAGCGTTCCGCCGCCGGGCGATCGGCGGACGCCTTGCCACCTGTCCTGCCGCCCTTATGCGCGGCCGGATGTCCGGTGTGCTCGCCGCGCCCCGATCCGCCTTCCTTCTTGCCGCCGCCATCGTCCTTGTTGACGGTTGCCCAGGCGCGCCGCTCGGCTTCCTTGTCGGAAACGCCGCGCTTCTCGTAGCCTTCGGCGATGTGGTCGGCCTTGCGCTCCTGCTTGTCGGTGTATTTCGATTTGTCACCACGTGGCATTTTTCTTCTCCCTGGTCATAACGGGCCGATCAGCCCTGCTTGCGCAGCCCCGCCGCCTTCTTGCGGCGCAGCACTTCGTCCGTGCCGACGATGTCCTTGGCGCCGCCGCTGATGGCGGTGGAGACGACGGCCGGCGGGTCGCTCGCCGGAAAACTGTCTTCCAGGCCGGACTGCAACTGCTCTTCCAGCGTGTCCGGATTCTCCGAACGGCCCTCGGCGCGGCGGCCTTCGATTTCTTCGAGATCGTGCTTGGCGTCGGGATGCGCGCGGACATTGCGCAAAGTCGACACCACAAGCTCGATGGCGAATTCCTTCATCGCTTCCGCATGTGGCGCGGCGACATCCGTCTGCTCGACCAGATCGATCAGAGACCGTTCGAGCTTGTCCAGTTCCTTGATCCCCTGGCAGCGCGCCAGCTTCTCGGCCAGCGCATTCATCAAGAGCGGAGCGAAGGTGGAATAGGCATGTAAGCGCGTCTCGTCGACGCGTTCGGGGTGAAGTGTGTGCAGCGACATCGGTGCCTCCGTCGGATCATCTTGCCAAGCCGGTGCGACCAAGCCTCATGCCGGACGCTTCTAAGGCAACTGGAGGGCAAGCAAGAGGTTCCATCGGATGGAGGAGTCTGGGCTCCACCCAACATCCAGAAAGGGGACCAGTCGGACTAAAGTCCGAACTCGGAGAGCATAGGGCCGAGGGCTGCAACCAAAACCAGATCCGCGACTTGTTAGGCGGCCGGCGAGAAAGCCCCCTCTATCGTCGGTTGTTTCAGGGTGCCCGCCGATTCCCCCAGTGCCATTCTCGGCGGGCACCCAATCAGCCCCCCGCGATCGACTTCGGAAGCGAGACGTTTTGACCTCTATCTCACCAACGCCTGCCCGGCACGATGCCGCGAGCCTTCCCGCCAACGACAATCAACCAGACAGCCGCGCCGATTTGTCGTTCCTCGATCTCCTCAACAGCGATGAGGAGGTTGCCGAGATTGCCAGGCGCGCGGAACGTCTTGGCCACATCGTGCTGGTGGTCATGGCGCTTTGCTTCATCGGCGCACCGGCGTTGTACCTGGCCTCGCTCTACCCCTAGATTAGTGGCCGGCAAGGAAGTCGCCGAGGATCTTGGCCGTCTCGGCCGGCAATTCCTCGGGAAAGAAATGCCCGCCGGGCATTGCCTTGCCGCTTACGTCGTCGGCCCAGTTCCGCCACAGGCCGAGCGGCCCGCCGTCATCCGCATACCATTCGGCCAGCGCGCCGTGATCGCTCCATAGCGAAAGCAGCGGGCAGGCGATGCGGCGGCCGGCTTCGCGGTCGGTACGGTCGTGCTCACGGTCGAGCGAGGCGGCGGCGCGATATTCCTCGCAGATCGCATGGATATGGGCCGGGTCGCGCAGCGCCTGGACGTAGGCCTGCCGGACCTCGGCCGGGAAAGCGCGCGGCGACGAGCCCCAGCCGCTGAGCGCATTGTCGACGATCGCCCCGGCGGCGGCTGCCAGGATCGCCTCCGGCAGCGGCTCGGGCTGGGCCAGCAGCGACCACGGCCAGTAGCCGAGCGCCAGCCTGGCATCGGCACGATCCCAGACATCGGCGGTTGGAACGATGTCGAGCACGGCAAGTCTGTCGACACGATCCGGATGGTCGAGCGCCAGCCGGTAGGCGACGCGTCCGCCGCGGTCATGGCCGGCGAGGTGGAAGCGCTGAAAGCCGAGCCTGTCCATCAGCCGCACCAGATCGCCGGCCATGGCGCGCTTGGCGTAGGGCGCATGATCGGCAGCCGAAGGCGGGCAGGAGCTTTGCCCGTAGCCGCGCAGATCGGCGCAGATGACGGTGAAATCCTTCACCAGCCTCGGCGCCACGTCGCGCCACATCAGATGCGTCTGCGGAAAGCCGTGCAGCAAGAGCAGGCCGGATCCGCTGCCGCCGCGCCGGATGAAAATCCGCGCCTCGCCGGTGTCGACTTCGGCGCTCTCGAAATCCTCGAACATCGAGACGAAACGGCTGGCGCCAGCGATGGTTGCTTGATCGTGGCGGCCGCCTTGCGCGATTCAACTCCAGGCCGAATCCAGGGTCAGCGATGCCTCGAAGATCTCCCGCTTCTCGTCGCGCACCTTCACGGTGATCGTCAGGTTTTTGCCGACAGGCATCTCGTCGCGGGCAACGTCGTGCAGGATGCGTAACGCCTCCATGCCGGCGCGCTCGCGGTCGGCGAACAACTGCCCTTCGCTGTCGTGCTGGCTGTGTTCGGTGTTGTACAAGTCGAAATAGAAGCGCTGCATCGGTACCCCTGGCGATTTCGAATTCAATTCCTGTCGCGGCCTATCGTTCCAAGCAGCTGATCAAGAAAAGAAATTCGCCGACCGGGCGTTCAGATCAAAAGTGTTTTGCCTGCAACCAGTCCCAAGCTGACAACGTTAGGCATGGGGGACGCGGCGACAGGAAGAACCGGATGCTCGAACCCCTCTATCTCAACCTTGGCCAGCACGATGCTCTCTCCGAGGCCGAGAAGGCACTGTTGGCCGGCGCCATGTCTGTTGAAAAATACTTCGGCACCGGCGAGGATATCGTGGCGGAGTTCTCCAGGCCGGGCGTCAGCACGCTGATCATCGACGGGCTCGCTGCCCGCTACAAGGTGCTGGAGGATGGCGGGCGTCAGTTCACCTCGCTGCAGGTCGCCGGCGATTTCGTCGACCTGCACGCCTTCCTGCTGAAGACGATGGATCACGGCATCGTCGCGCTCTCACCCTGCCACGTCGTGGTGGCGGACCACGGCAAGCTGAAGGCCATCACCGAGCAGGCGCCGCATCTGACCAGGCTGCTGTGGCTGGATACGCTGGTCGACGGCGCCATCCATCGCGAATGGATCGTAGCCATGGGCCGCCGGTCCAAGACCTCGCATCTGGCGCATCTGATCTGCGAGCTGTTCGTGAGGCTGCAGGTGGTGAAGAAGACAAGCGACATGAGCTTCCATCTGCCGCTGTCGCAGGCCGAGCTTGCCGATGTGCTTGGACTCTCGGTCGTCCATATGAACCGGGTGATCGGCACTTTGCGCCGCATGGACGTGATCAGCTGGGCGAGCCACAGGATCACCATTCTCGACTGGCAGCGCCTGGTTCAGATTGCCGAGTTCGACCCGACCTATCTCAGCATGAACCGGGAGCCGCGCTGAAGCGGTTCGACCAGCGCGTCGCCGGCCTTCCGTCTGGTGGCTAGCTGCCCGGCGAGCCTTCGCCATTACGCCACAGCCGGTCGAGCATGGTGAGCGCCGCGCTCGGGCTCGCCGGTTTCAGCAGGCCCTGCTGCGCTGCGACCTTCTTGAAGGCGGCAAAGGCGATCGCCGGCCGGCAAAGCCCCGCCATCGCGTCGTCCACCAGGCGCGCCGCTTCGCGATAAGCCGGCGCTTCCTTGTTCTTCCAGGTGCCGGCAAGCGCCTTCTTCGCGTCGGCGATGGTGGCGACCACCATCGTGCCGCCGCTGACGAAGCGAATGGTGAGGGGCAAAAACCGGCTCATGCCTCTCTCACCATCCAAGCCATTGTTGCGTGCGCCAAGCGAGGCCGACAAAGGGCGCGACTGTCACCATGGCGGTTGCGAGAACGAGAAGCGGGCTGTTCATGCGGAATGATTTCATGGTGCACCCTAAAGATTGGAGTGGCGGTAAACGACGATGTCGCCATTCAGTTGCATGCGGCTGGCTGGCCAGCGCTACATATTGCTCGCCGGCCGGATCGGTGGCGCCGGCCGATATGGCGGGCGCGGTCGCGGCCGCAATGGCATGTCGGCCAGCGAGGCTCGGATCGGCCTTACTGCGGGCAGCGGTGCGGCGGCATGCCGGCGCTGCAAGGCGGCCGAGAGCGTGCCGATCAGATTGCGAATTTCCATGGGACTCCTCCTCGAGAGTCCCCCCAATGCATGAGGTCTAACATCCCGGCGCTTTGAGCGCATTTAACTTTGATGTAGCAGGCTTGAACCGGGAATAGGGGCCGAAGGCCAACCTTTTGCGCCGGCATGCGTTGTCTCCAAAAGGAGATGACGATGACAACCAGCATTCGAGCGAAAGCCGATACGTCAAACGCAGCGCGCCGGCAGCGCAGCGTGCAGCGCAAGGTCGATGCCAGGGATCGCCGCAAGCCGGCGCCGAAATCGCCGGGCGCCATGCAGGCCGGCGCGCGCGATTATCCGGCGCCGCCGTTCCCGAAGCAGCACCACCCCAAGCCCGGCGCGGAATGGGCGGTCGAGCCGCCGCCGCTTTACGATGCGCCGTTCTGGCAGGGATCGGGCAAGCTCGCCGGCAAAGTCGCGCTGATCACCGGCGGCGATTCCGGCATCGGCCGCGCGGTGGCCGTGCTGTTTGCGCGTGAAGGCGCCGACGTCGCCATCGTCTATCTGAGCGAGGACCGCGATGCCGAAGCAACCAAGGAAGCCGTCGAAGCCGAGGGCAGGCGCTGCGTCACGCTGCGCGGCGATGTCGCCAAGCGTGCTTTCTGCCGCAAGGCGGTCGAGCAGACGGTGAAGGCCTTCGGCGGTCTCGACGTCCTGGTCAACAACGCCGCCTTCCAGGTGCATTCAACCGAATTCGCCGATCTCACCGAGGCGCATTTCGACACCACGCTGAAGACCAATCTCTACGGCTATTTCCATATGGCGCAGGAGGCCGTGCCGCACATGAAGCCGGGCTCGGCGATCGTCAACACCGGCTCGGTCACCGGCATCGAGGGCTCGAAGGAGCTGGTCGACTATTCGATGACCAAGGGCGGCATCCACGCCTTCACCCGTGCGCTCTCCGGCAACCTGATCGGCAAGGGCATCCGCGTCAACGCGGTCGCGCCGGGCCCTGTCTGGACGCCGCTCAATCCGTCCGAGAAGAAGGCCGAGGATGTCTCGCAGTTCGGCGCCAAGACGCCGATGAAGCGGCCGGCCCAGCCTGAGGAGATCGCGCCGGCCTATGTGTTTTTGGCCTCGCCGCAATGCTCCAGCTACATCACCGGCGAGATCCTGCCGATCATCGGCGGCTATTAGGAGGATCCCATGAGGAAAGCTCTTTTCACGGCGGCCATGTTCCTGATCTCGGCGCTGCCGGCCGCCGCCCAGACGGCCGAGCAGCCGCAGGTTCCGCAGGACTGCCAGGCACAGCCCGACAGCAACAATGGCGGCAATGGCGCGCAGAAGCAGGATAGCCAGCAGTCCGATAATCTTTCCGGCAGCCTGCAGCCTTGCGGCGGCGTGCTGAAGCCGCCGCCGACCGGTGACGACAACGCCACTCAGCCGCCGGCCGACGGCAGCCAGATGCCGGTGATCAAGCCCGGCCAGGTGCCGCCGCAGACTTCGAAATAGGCGCTGTCCAGACGGCCTCATCTTCGGGTCAGGCCTGACGCAGTCTGGACAACCGGCCAGGATGCGGAACCATCGCGCTTGCCCCGAATTATGCTCCGGCGGGCCGCGTCGGCCGGACCTGGTGGCAAAGAGAACAGGGTGGATTTTCTCCGGCTTCTCGCCCTGGCCAACGAAAAGGCAGTCGAGCTCTTGTCCCACCCGGCCCGTATCGCATCGGGCGGGGCAGGACATGGCAAAGAGGGCAAAATCCAGAACAGCGGCGACCAGGTCGCGCAAGGCCGGTCGGCGCCTCAAGGCACCGTCTGCTGTTGCCGCACCGCTGCGGCGTCCCGCGATAACGGCAAGCTGGGTTGCGGAAGGTTGGATCCTTTTTCGTGAAAGCGTCACCGGCTACGTCAACGACAATGCGCTGAGCCACGGCGCCGCGATGGCCTTCTATGCCACGACCTCGCTGGCGCCCATCCTGTTGATCGTGGTGGCCATCGCCGGCTTCGTCATTGGCAACGATGCCGCTCAACTGGCGCTCTCGGCCGAGATTTCCGGCGTGATGGGCACGCAAAGCGCCGACCTTCTGAAGGCGACCATCGAGAGCGCCGCGCATCGCTGGTCGGGCACCTTGGCCACGCTCATCGGGCTGGTCACGCTCTTCGTCACGGCCTCGGGCGTCTTCGGCGAGATGCAGCAGTCGCTGAACGAGATCTGGAAGGTGAAGCCCAACGGCGTGTCGTTGACCAGGATGGTGCGGGCGCGCGCCGTCAGCCTTGGCCTGGTCGCCGCCCTTGGCTTCCTGCTCCTGGTTTCGCTGGCGGCCAGCACTGCGATCGCGGCGCTCGGGACGCTCATCGACCAGCGCCTGCCGTTTGGAACGCTCATCATCAGCCTTATCAACACGACCGTCTCCTTCGTGCTGATCGCGTTGCTCTTCGCCGCGATCTACAAGATCCTGCCGGACCGCTCCCTGAAATGGCGCGATGTCGGCATCGGCTCGGTCGTCACGGCGCTGCTCTTCACCATCGGCAAGTCGCTGATCGGCTGGTACATCGGCACCAGCGCCATCGCCACCTCCTATGGTGCCGCCGGCGCGCTGATGGTGGTGCTGGTCTGGGTCTATTATTCGGCGCAGATTTTTCTGTTCGGCGCCGAGATCACGCGCGCCTATTCGGTGCGGCGCGGCAGCCGAAAGGACCTGGCGAAGGTCGTGGCCGCCGATGCCCGGGCCGCGTCCAATGCGCCAAAAAAATGACGGCGCATGCCGGGTAGAAGCCTAGCGCTTCTCCTCCTGACGCTTCTCGATCTCATAGGTAAGCCAGCGGCAGAACATGCCGACGATCGAGGTCGCGGCGCCGCCAAGCAGGCAGGCGATCAGCAACGGGCTTTTGGATGCGCTGGACCAGCTGACGATGGCCAGCAGCGTCACGCTGATTGTCGAGATCAGATAGCCTATGCCTTTGAGCAGGTGTAGCGATGGTCTGGTCATCCGGCACGTCCTTTCGCCCAATGGAACTGTCGGACTTGACCTAAGTTCCGCCTTGCCGGCCGGGCGACCCTTGGCGTTGGCGACATTCATGCCGAGGGCCCATGCGGCTGGTCGCATCGTCCGAATCGCTCACCGGAATGGCGTAGGCGGTCGAGACATCGCGGACGGCAGAAGGGCGGGACCGAGATCCCGCCCCAAGCAATGGCGCCGTCTGCGGCGCCGAGGCGTGCAACCCTCGGCCCTACGCCGCTTCGGCTGCCAGATTGACGGCGGATTCGGCAAGCTGGGTGAGGGCCACGTCGGTCTCTTTCTCCTCGCCCAGCGTCTTGTCCAGAAGATTGACCGCTTCATTCAGCCCGAGCTCGGCGGCCCAGGTCCTGAGCGTGCCGTAGCGCGAGATTTCATAATGCTCGACCGCCTGAGCGGCGGCCAGCAACCCGGCATCGAGCGCCGGCGAGCCCTTGTATTCTTCCATGATCTCGGCGCCCTCTTCGGTGATGCCCATGATCGCCGCGCAGGTCTTGCCGACCGGCTTCTTGTCGATCACCGCAAACACTTTCTCGAGCCGCGCGACATGCTCTTCCGTCTGGCCGCGATGCTTCTCGAATGCCGCCTTCAGGCCGCCGTCCTGCGCCGCCTTGGCCATCTTGGGCAGGGTGGCGAGAATCTTCTTCTCGGCAAAATAGATATCCTTCAGCGTGTCGTGGAAAAGTTCATTCAGGCCCTTGTTCGAGGCCGCTTTCGTCGTCGCCATGTTTTTCATCTCCTGGTGAGGTTGGATCAGCACCAACCCGCCCGGTGCGAACATGTTCCAAATTGAATTTTTGCGGCGCGACGCCGAAACCAATCAATAGTTATTGACCATTGTGAATTGGAAGCGATCGACGCCGGCAGCCCGATCCTCCTATCCCCGGTCCTCCTAGACGACCCATTGCGCGATGAGGCCGACGGCTGAAGCCGCCATCGCCAATGTCGACAGCCAGCCAAGCGCGCGCAGCCAGCCTTGAACGGGGAATTCCCCCATGATGTCGGTGCGGGCTGCCATCAACATCATGACGATCATGACGGGAACGGCGCACATGCCGTTGATGACGGCGCTCCAATAAAGCGCCTTTATCGGGTCGATGGGGGTGAACATGATCCCGGTGCCGAGCGCGGTGGCAATGGCAAGCGTGGCGTAAAACGCTATCGCTTCCTTCGGCTTGCGCTGCAGGCCGACCGGCCAGCGTAGCGCTTCCCCGACCGCGAAGGCCGCCGAGCCCGCCAGAACCGGCACCGCCAACAGGCCGGTGCCGATGATGCCGGCCGAGAAGACGATGAAGGCAAATTTTCCCGCCGCCGGCTCCAGCGCCTTGGCGGCATCCGTGGATGAGCCGATATTCGTCACCCCTGTCTTGTGAAGCGTCGCGGCCGTGGTGAAAATAATCGCGACGGCGATCAAGTTCGAAAAAGCCATTCCGACCAGTGTGTCGGCGCGTATCCGCTGGAATGCCTTGGGCGCCTGCCATGGAGCCCATCGCAGTGGCTTGGCTTTCGGCTTGAGTTCCTCTTCTTCGACTTCCTGCGAGGCTTGCCAGAAGAACAGATAAGGCGAGATCGTCGTGCCGAGGATCGCGAGCAGCGTGGTGAAGAAAGCGCCACTCCATTCGATATGCGGGATGAAGACACCCTTGGCGGCTTCGGCCCACGGCATCTTGATCGCGAACATGGCGATGACATAGGCAAAGAGGCTCAAGGTGGCCCATTTGAGGACCGTCACGTAACGGCTGTAGTCGAGAAAGACGATCGCCGAAACACAGATGGTTGCGAAAGCGATCACATATAGCGAACTCGGCCCGCCGAGCAGCATTTTCAACGCATCGGCCATGGCGCTGAGATCGGCGCCGATGTTGATGACGTTTGCGACGAACAGCAGCGTCACCACGCAATAGACCAGCGAGACGGGATAGTGGCGGCATAGGTTGCCGGAAATGCCCTTGCCCGTGGTGCGCCCGATGCGGCCGGCAATCTCCTGGATCGCCGCCATCAGCGGAAAGGTGAACAGCATGACCCAGCCGATGTTGAAACCGAGCTGCGCGCCGGCCTGGCTGTAGGTTCCGATGCCGGAGGGATCGTCGTCGGACGCGCCGGTGATGAAGCCGGGCCCGATCGTGCGAAGGAATTTTTGGAAAGGCCCCTTGGCCGAAGGGTTGCTTTGTTCCGTCTGAATTTGCGCACCGACTTCGGTCATGGCCTGCCTTTCGATTGAGGATGAGGGACCGCAGTCGAGCCGGGAGCGCCGACCGACCCCAGTCGCGGTTGAGGACGGCGACGTTGTATATAAGCGATAGCTAACGGAGATAACTGGCGGGTGTGACATCAGTTCCAAGGTGAATGACCACCTTGGCATTACGGCACGCGGGTCTCATCCACATTTGTTTAGCCTGAAGCCGTTTCCGGCAGCCAGGTCATCCGCGCTGCGTTTGAGTGAGCAGGCGAGGGTGGACGCGGGTAACCGCGCCTTCGTCTTTGGGAACATCAGCGCGGCTGCGGGCTTTAGCTTTCTGAACCTCGAAAGTGTCACCCATGACCGATGACAGAAAGCCGGCTCGATTGCCCGAGAAGCTCGTGCGTGAGCTTGCTCGGGAAGCGGGTGTCTCGGAAGAGGATATACGCCAGATCGTTGCCCTGGTTGGCCTCGACCGCGCTTCCATTCTGCGGGAGGCGCGCCTGCTCAAGAAAGACGTTTAGCCTGGTGAGCCGGTTTGACGGCAGCCGGTGGCGAAGCCTGCTTCGCCTGCCGCAATGCCATGTAGTCGACATAGGCCCTCGCGGCCGCATCGCACTGGTGGCGCGAGGGGCCATTCGAATGCAGGATGACTTCCGCCGCGCGCCGCGAAAGCCCTTGCTTTTGCTCGAAGGCGCCGACCTCATAGGGATAACGATCGGAGTTCGGTTCGCTGCTGACAAAGGTTCTGCTCATATCGTGCTCCCATCGGTTGAGAGCCAGCAGCTAGCGCGGGCCGGGCGGGCAGCAAGTCACGCTTCAGTCCGCATCGCGCCGCCACTGCTTATGCGCAGGGCGACCGCCGCGAGGAAAGCGATCGCCGCTGCGCCCCAGCCAGTCTCGGAAGGATAGCATCCAAAAGGCTGTACCTGGCCGCAAGGGCGATAAAATGCCGGGCAGGGAAGACCAGACCGATTGCGCCGCGCGGAAAACTTCCCGGCTAATAGAATATCTTCGACTTTATTGGCAATTGGGTGGAACTTTTTTCTACCCTGCACGCTATCGGCAGGTAGTTCATCACAAATTCAGGTAGGGAGCATGACAATGAACAGCAAGATGATTTGCATCAGTGCGTTGGCGTTTTCGATGATGTCGGGCGCGGCGCTTGCCGCCGGATCGACCGGATCGTCAGCATTGGACAATCCCGACAAGATGGCGCCGTTCTACACCGACTCCGGCATGAAGACGATGCGGTCGGGCGACGAGTTCAAGAAGGCCTGGCTGGCCCTGACCGAGGAGGACCGCGCCTCGATGAAGAAGGATTGCGGCGACGAAACCATCGCCAAGGCGCACGACAATTTCTGCAAGATGACCAAGGAGCTGGGCGGCGCCAACTGATCGTCGTCTTCGCACCTTGCTGAAAACGGCGGGCCACAGCCCGCCGTTTTGAGGCGCTGCCGCGGCAGCGCGTTCTTTGCTTCAGGACGCCTCGTTTCAGGACGTCGGCAGGCGATAAACGCCTACCAGCCCTGCAGGCTGTACCAGTCGTCGACGTCGCGGCGAACGCGGTCCTTCTCGATGCCATAGCGCTCCTGGATCTTGCCTTCGAGCTGGTCGCGTTTTCCCGCGATGCGATCAAGGTCGTCGTCGGTAAGCTTGCCCCACTGTTCCTTGACCTTGCCCTTGACCTGCTTCCAATTGCCTTCGACGCGGTTCCAATCCATGGCGGTTTGTCTCCTGTTGAACATAAGGGGCCAACGAGCGGGCGACTCCCAGGTTCCCAAAGAACGCGTTCTGGCTTTTCCTCAGGCGGCGGCCCGCTTCTCGTGCCGGCCCTCTTTGATCTCCTCGGCAAGCTTGTCGCAGAAAGCGTCGAGGTCGCCGGGATTGCGGCTCGTCACCAGGCCCTGGTCGGTCATCACCGGACTGTCCTGCCACAGGCCGCCGGCATTGATCACATCGGTCTTGATCGATTTGTAGGATGTGACACGGCGGCCTTTGACGATGCCGGTTTCGACCAGCAGCCAGGGTGCGTGGCAGATGGCGCCGACCGCTTTCTTCGCCGACCAGAACGCCTTGGTGAAATCGAGCGCTTTTTTCTCGACCCGCAACAGGTCGGGATTGATGACGCCGCCGGGCAGCACGATGGCGTCGTAGTCGTCGGCGCGCGCCTCGTCGAGGGTCCTGTCGACCGGGACCGCACGGCCCCAATCCTTATGATCCCAGCCTTTGATCTCGCCGTGCTCGAGCGACACCACATCGACCGTGGCGCCGGCGTCGCGCAGTTTCTTGAGCGGCACCTCCAACTCGGATTGCTCGAAACCGTTGGTGGCCAGAATAGCCACGCGCTTACCGGAAATGTCCTGCATGATTTGTCTCCATCGTTGGGGTGATGATGAAGACCCAACGGCCCGCGGAGCGCAGTGTTCCGTCGGCGGCGCGATCACCGGCGCCAACCGGCGTTCAGGAAAAGTCCCGGCTTTGGCGGGAACAATAGTCGCTCGCCAATGTTTTTTGGATGCACGACGGCGCGCAGCCTCCGCCCCCGCGAACGGGCGCGCCATCGCACCCGGGTCCACCAACCCGAGCAACCCGCCTCGGCCGTCCCCACGCCGGGGCGGGCTTCACTTTGACGAGACCTTAAAGACCATGCTTCACGAAGCAGCCAAGATCGCCGAGCAGGCCCATCGCGGCCAGAAGGACAAAACGGGCAGACCCTATATCGAGCATCTGCGACGCGTTGCCGAGGCTGTCGAAACGCTGGATGAGAAGACCGTCGCCTACCTGCATGACGTGGTCGAGAAAGGCGAGGGCTGGACGCTGGCCCGGCTCGAAGCGGCGGGATTTAGCGTCGGCATCGTGTCTGCGGTCGACGCACTAACGAGAAGGCTCGACGAGAGCGAGCAGGGCTTTATCTGCCGGGCCGGATCGAATTCCTTGGCGCGGCCGGTCAAACTGGCCGACCTCAAGGACAATCTCTGGCAAGCGCACCAGGCCGGGCTTTCTCCGGCAAAATACGAGACTGGCCTCCACCTTCTTGGATTGACCGCCCAGGCCTAGGGAGGCTTCACCTGGACGGTGCCGCTTCCAGGCGCGCGACCGGATGCCGGAAGGAGAAATCCTGAGCGCGGGAAGTATTACGCCGGAATCCCTTGCCTCAGGAAAAATTAATTGCTATATCATGGACGTCGATCTTGCTGAACGAACGTTGTTTATGCGCCTTGGCGCCACTGACGATCTTCCCTCTCAATTTCGAAGAAACCGACGCTTGGCACTTTGCTGGGCTCGGATAATTTGCGTCGATTTGAAAAGGAGATCGCAATGACTACTGGAACCGTAAAGTTCTTCAACGCCACCAAAGGCTTTGGTTTTATCGAGCAGGGCAATGGCCAGCCGGACGTTTTCGTCCACATCTCGGCCGTCGAACGCGCTGGAATGCGCTCCCTCGTCGAAGGCCAGAAGGTGACCTTTGACGTGGTGAAGGATTCCCGCAGCGGCAAGAGCGCCGCCGAGAACCTGCAGGCAGCCTAATCACAGCGCCCTAGGGTCGTTGACCACGGATGTACTGGCATTGGCCGCAGAGGCGCATTGGAGAAGGTCGGGCTTGCCCCGGCCTTTTTTGATTGAGAGAGCAACTCCAGGAAAAGTGTGACGCGGTTTCCGTCAGGAATTGCGTCAGGCAAGGAGAAACGAAATGAAGTCCATCCCGGATACCGGGCTGTTCAAGCCGGTCCCGTCCCGAACGGAAGCCAAGACCGACGCGACCACCCGCGTTGCGCGACAGATTGTGGATCTGGAAGCCAACGCGCGCATCGCCAAGACGGAGCGGTTGCGCGCCGCAAGGCTGGCGCAGGAAGCCGACGCACCTGTGGTCGCGCCGAAGAAGCCAGCCGCGAAGCGTTCGAAGAAGAAGGCCTGAGTCGGCCCTATCGGCTCAGAGCTTGAGCGAAGCCCGGCCGCAGCGTCGGGCTATTCCTTGTTCAGCTGAAGCAGATCGCCGGCCACATCACCGCGCGGCGTGAGCCCACGGAGCATCTTGTCCAGATCGTTGCGATTGTCTCGGCCGTCCAACTCCGGCAGGTCGAGCGAGGTCATGGCCTGCTCGTCGAACTCCACCGCCGCGCCGTAAAGTTGGGCCACTTGCAGGACCAGCTCCTCCACGTCCTCGCGGGCGATGTTTTCATCGAGATTTCGGACCCTTATCTGCTCCGCGACGCGGATCAGATTCACGATGCCATTGACCCGCATCGCGACCTGGACATGGCAGTGGGCGTCGTTGCGCAATTTGTTGGAATATCTTGGATGCATGGAAAACCTTCCTTTCCTGGACGGTTTGTCCCTCGCATGAATTGGTGCTCCCGAAGCGCGCGAATGGCAATACACAAATGTTAAAAATCCAAAATAAATCAATTAGTTAGCAAAATACAACAATGTGCGGTTGAAGCATGTTGAGCAATGTTGGCACAGGCCTGTCTTGGCGTATCGGGCTATATTGACCGATTATGAGCCAAAACCTATCTATGAGTGGAATGAGGCAATTACTCATTCGTGGCATGGATTGTCTCTAGGGAGGCGAAAGTGTCTGAGCTGGAACGGCCGCAGCGGTTGCAGATCATGCTGACCGATGAGGAGCTTGCGGCACTGGAAAACTGGCGTTTTGACAAGCGCATGCCGAGCCGGTCGGCCGCCGTGCGGGAGCTTTTGCGACGCGGCCTGGCGTCCGACGGGTTCCTGACCGCCGAGACCGGATCGAGATCGCGAGATTTCGGGGTGCTGTCGTCGACCGCGGACGGTGAGAGCTCTTCGAGCGGTGATTAGCCGTTGTCTTTGCGTGGCGAGGCGCTAGCTACTGGGCATGACCAATTCCGGGGGCACGAGTCGGCAGGATGCGAGCGTCGATGCGAGACTGGCCGCTATCGTCGATTCGTCTTTCGACGCCATCATCAGCAAGGATCTGAACAGCGTCATCACCAGCTGGAACCACGCTGCCGAGCGCATGTTTGGCTACAGCGCCGAGGAGGCGATCGGCCGATCCATACTGATGCTCATCCCCGATCATTTGCAGGGTGAGGAAATCGACATCATCGCCAGGGTTCGCAGCGGTGAGCGCGTAGGGAGTTTCGAGACCACGCGCAGGCGCAAGGACGGCTCGCTGATTGCCGTGTCGCTCACGGTGTCGCCGATTAGAAGCGCCGATGGCGAGATCGTCGGCGCGTCCAAGATCGCCCGCGACATCTCAGGCGCCAAGGAAAGCGAACGCCGCATCCGGCTCTTGATGCGCGAGGTCAACCACCGCGTGAAGAACCAGTTCGCGGTGATCCTGTCGATGGTCAGGGAAACCAGCAAACGCTCTGCCAACCCCGGCGAATTCGAGGAGCTGATCCGCTCGCGCATCATGGCGCTGTCGCGCTCGCACGACCTTCTGGTCACTTCGGAATGGGCCGGCGCCAGCCTGTTCGACCTCATCCAGGAACATCTGAAACCCTTCAGTCATGAGGACCGGATCTCGTTGTCCGGCCCGCTGGTGACGCTGCAGTCGAACGCGGTGCAGAACCTCGGCATGGCCTTTCACGAACTCGGCACCAACTCGTCCAAATATGGCGCGTTGGCGGGCGAGGGCGGCCGCATCGAGATCACCTGGAAGGTCGAGAGCGGACCGCAGGCCGAACGCCGCTTTCACCTTGTCTGGCAGGAGACCTCCAAGGCCGCAGGCGACGCCGGCAGGGCGAAGCCTGAGCACAAGGGCTTCGGCACTGTCGTGTTGCAACGGGTGGCACCGCAAGCGCTGAGCGGTGTCTCCAGCCTCGAACGCGGGCAAGGCGTTTTGAAATGGGAGCTTATCGCGCCGCTCGAGGCGATCATCGTGCCGCAGCTCGGCGCCGAGCCGGCGGGGAGCGATTTCAGCGTTTGAGGGCTGGCTTTGCCGCCAATACACGCACGCCCGGCACGGAACCGCCCTTTCTGCCGGGGCACCTTCACGATTTGCTGCAACCGGAAAGCTTTTCGTGCATTCTTGGGCATGACCTCGATGCTTCGCCCCGACACCCCCGCGAAATGCTGCTCCTATTGCGGCGGTCGCGACCATGATTTCGAGGAGTGCCCGAAGCGCAAGGCCGACGCCGAGAAAGAGCAGGAGGCTGCGCGCGAAGACCTGGCGCAGAGTGGCGAAAGGCTTCCTTCAAACTAAATGCTGGCGGGCAGGAGCGGCAATGGCAGTGCGGCCCCCATCATAGAGCGCCAAGCCTTGGTGGGAGGCGCGTGTCAGCCGGCCGAGCGCTTCAGCTTGGCTGCCTTGCGCAGGTCGTCATTCATTCGGGTCTGCCAGCCCGGGCCCTTTGCGCGATAGGCACTGACCACGTCAGGATCGAGCTTCAGCGAGACAGCAATTTTCTTGAATTCGGCAGGCGGCCGGCCGGGCTTGCGACGTAGTTTCAGGAGTTCGAGCGGCTGGGCATCGGGATCGGCAAGAGCGGCAGAGGTGATTGCTGCATCTTCTCCGTCGGACAGACGCGCAAGGGCGGCGCGGGCCACAGCGCGCGCTTCTTCGCGGGTGCGCGCCGATGGAGTTGCCTTGCGGCGCAGGATCGTGGAGCGATTAGAGGCTTTCGACATAGTCGGCGATCTCCTTTGGCGACCAAGCGTTCCTCGCCATAGATTTCCCTGTCGTCGATGGCTATGACGGCATTTGCGAAATCAAATTCCGGTGCGAGCTCGAAATCGACGCCGTGCTTCGCTTTGTTGGCTCTAGCCTTTGCAGCATCCCATTCGAAACGCATCATCCGCGCCAGCTTTGCTAATTATCGTATATACCAAAATTGTGCGAGCGGCAACGTTTTCATATGGATGCAAACTGGTGTCACCTGCCTGGTAGGTCACGGAGCGGCGCACAAGCCCGACGCCGGACCCTGACTTTTTCTGGGATGGTCGAAGCAGAGGCGTCGAGCCGGTTTATAAGGTCAGGGCGGGGGTAGGCGGGTGGCCGATATCGTCTCGATCAGGGTAATTGCGAGGCCTGCCGTGCGCGTGTCCGCGGGGCGCTTGCGGCTTGTCGCCTTCATCGCCATCGCCGCGTTCATGATCGCCGGCCCGGCCGCGGAACAGGTCTTCGGGCTGCGGACGGACTGGCTGCGCTCGTGGACCATGTTCAGCGCGATCGGGGTCGGCGTGATCGACGCTTCCTTCGAGATCCGCCAGCCCGACGGCGCGCTTGTCGCGCTCGACCGGTTCGAGATGCTCGGCGCTGCCCGCGACGGCAAGCTGAAGTGGATCCAAAACCGCGAGGACCTGGCTTCCGTCATCAAGCGGCTGTGCACGGCCGCCGGGCCGGGCGCCGACATCCGGGTCCGCGCGCGGCAGGCCGCGCGCAATGGCTGGCAGATCATCCATACCGATGCCGAAAATGCCTGTGCAGACTGATCGCGTCGCTGACTGGCCCAACTGGGTGGCACGCTTCGTCGGCTGGGCGGTCGATACGGAGGGCTCGTCGCGTTCGTCCGCGTTGATCCGCATCGGTCTGGCGATGCTGTTCTGGTCGCGCTGGGCGGGCGAGTTGCTGCTCTATCGGGACCCGTCGCCGATCGGCCTGTTTCTGGCGGCCAACTTCTTCGTCGCCACAGCGCTGCTCTTCGTCGGCTATCACAGCCGCGCCGCCGCTTTATGGACGGGCTCGGTCGGGCTGGCGATGTACTATCATTTCGGTTTCCAGCTCGGGCGCGAGCCCTGGACCCACCATCATATCTATCTGCTGGCCGTAGCAGTGCTGCTGATCGCGCTCACGCCTTGCGGCCGCTCCTATTCGCTGGACCGCTATCTGGCCGTGATGCGCGCCGAGCGCGCGGGCGTTGCGCCGCCGCCGGAGCGCGGCAATCTGTGGGGGCTGCGGCTGATCGCGGTGCAGCTTTCGGTGCTCTATTTCTTCGCCGCCTTCGACAAGTCGAACGTCGCATTCCTGAGCGGCGCGCGGCTCGAGGCGATGGTGCTGTGGTTCTACGCCGGTTCGGACTATCCAACCGGCCTTGCCTGGCCCGCCACGATCGTGTCGCTGGCCGTGGTCGCGCTTGAATATGGCCTTGCCTTCGGCCTGCCGTTTCGCCGCTCGAGACGCTATCTGGTCCTGCCCGGTCTTGCCTTTCACGCCATCATCTATGTGACGCTGCCGGTCTATACGTTCAGCGCCACCATGGCGTTGCTCTACCTCGCCTATTTCGATGCCGATGCCGTCGACAAGGTTATTGCAAGGCTCCAGGGGATCGGATTGAGAGAGGGAATATCGTGAAGCGTGGTTTGCTGTTTTCGGGCGTCGCAGCGGCGGCCATCGGTTTAGCCATGGTCTGCGGCGCAGCCAACGCCGGCACTGCGCAGGACTATTATCCCGCGCGCGCCTGGGGGGCCTTCAGCGGCGGCCAGATGAACACGTCGCTGCTTGTGTTTCGCGATCTCAACAGGAACGGCGTCTACGATATGGGCGACCGGCCGATGTCGCGCGCTGCCGTCGAACTCGACAAGCCGAACGGCAGCACCATCATGCGGCTGACCAACGCCGATGGCTTCGCCAATTTCCGCATGTCGGCCATCCAGCGCGATCTCGAAGTTGTCGACCCCGGACATTACGCGTTCCGGGTCGTGCCGCCGCCGGGCTTTTCCGTCACCACCGGCAACGCCGTGCAGGAAAGCGACTATGTCGTTTCACCCGGATCGCCGGGCGACATGATCGCGCTCAGCACCACGCACCCGGTCGGGATCGCGGCGGATCTGACGATCAGCGGCGCGGTCGCCGCCGGGGTGCGCGTTTCGCTAACGGGACCGGACGGCGTTACCGCCGCCGCGAAGGTCGGCCCGGACGGGCGCTTCAGCGCACCCGCCACGCCCGGCCAATGGCTGGTCGATTTTTCGGCCGCCGGGGTGAATGAGCGGCGGCACGTGGTGGTCGTCGGCCAGGCGCCGGTGGTGCTCTCGTCGTCTTCCGGCAAGGGCCGACCCGCCGAGGCGCCGCTGCCGAACGCGCATGTCGTCGGTTTCGACGATCTGATGACGGCGCCTGGCGTGTTCGAGATTCCGGCCGGCTATGGCGGGCTGGGCTGGTACAATCTCGTTGCCACGCATCAGAGCTTCTACGCCGGGCCTGGCTACATTAACACCACCATGTCGGGCGAGTTCATCGCCTATAACAGCTCCGGCCATCCCGCCCAGGTGTTCAGCGACAAGCCGTTCGATTTCACGGGCGCTTATTTCGGCGCCGGCTGGGACGACGCGGAGGGCGAGACGCTTATGCTCAAGGCCTGGCGCGGCGATGAGCCTGCCTATGAGGATCAGCTGGTGCTGTCGGCAAACGGGATGGTCTATTTCGTGGCCGACTATAGGCGCATCACGCGGCTCGAAATCCGCACACAGCATTACTGGCAGGCGGCGATCGACGATTTCGCCTACCGCACCGGTCCATAGGGCGGTTCACCCTTCCACGCAAACGGCGAGCCGACTGTCATTTTGACCCAACGCAGTTCGGGCGAGCTACGGCTAAGTCGCCGGGCCGGTTCCTGGAATTGCTTTGGCGCGATCCTTGATCCGCCTGAGCGCGAGACGCGCTCAGGCCGCGTCAGCAAGACGCTCTCGGGGAGGCTCCGCAGGAGCGGGGGCCGCCGTCCGAATGGCCGAAGCCGCTGCTGTGAGAGCCGCCGCCATGGCTGCCGTTTCCGCCCGAGCTGCCGTTTCCGCCGGTACCACCATTGCCGCTGGTACCACCGTTGCCGCCGGTACCACCATTGCCACCGGTACCACCATTGCCACCGGTACCACCGTTTCCTCCTGTGCCCCCGTTGCCGCCGGTACCACCGTTGCCGCCTGTGCCACCATTCCCACCGGCTCCACCGTTGCCGCCGGCGCCGCCATTTCCGCCGGCGCCGCCATTTCCACCAGCGCCGCCATTCCCGCCCGCGCCGCCATTGCCACCGGCGCCGCCGTTTCCGCTCGCGCCGCCGTTTCCGCTCGCGCCGCCATTGCCGCTGGCGCCACCGTTTCCGCTCGCGCCACCATTGCCGCTCGCGCCGCCGTTTCCGCTCGCGCCGCCGTTGCCGCTCGCGCCGCCGTTTCCGCTGGCGCCGCCATTGCCGCCATTCCCGCCATTGCCGCCGTTACCACTGGCGCCACCGTTGCCGCCATTCCCGCCATTTCCACCGTTGCCGCCAATTCCATTGGCCGCCAGAAGCGCGCGCTTGGCGTCCTGCAACATGGCTTTCGCGTCCGGCTGGTGAAGTCCGTCTCGCGGCTCCGGCAGGCCCGATGCGGCGCGAGTCGATATGGCCGACGGCAGCAGCATGGTCGATGCGAGCAGCGCCGCCGCGAAAATCTTCCCAGGCGTCGCCGACAGCCGCCGGACAGACTCCACACCGATCCTGATTGAGATGAAGTTTGCCACCTTCGTACCCCCGTCGCCCCGTATAGACCGGTTCGACGCTGGTTCTTCAACCATCCCAGAAAAAGTCTGGGCTGGCCGCCACGCTGGTGCGGCTGCGTCCCACGGCTCAAACAGTCTGGCGTGCGCACCTATCCGCGCGCCACATGCCCCGCAGCCTCGGCGAACGAGATATCGCCCTTGATCTCGCGCATCGCCATCGAGGTCACCGTGCGGCGCACGCCGGGCAGGCGGCTGAGCTCCTCGCGCAGCATGCGGTCGAGCGCCATCATGTCGACGGTGACGATCTGCAGCAGATAGTCCGCTTCACCGGTGGTGGCATAGCAGCGGCGGATCAGCGGGTGTTTCTGCACCGCCGCTTCGAACGCGTCCGAGACCTCGAAGTCGATCGACACCTGGATAAAGGCCTCGATGCCGAAGCCGATCCTGGCCGGATCGATGCGGGTGGAATATCCACGGATGACGCCGGCTTCCTCCAGCGCCTTGACCCGTTTCCAGCACGGCGTCTTGCTCAAACCGACCGTCTCGGCCAGTTCGCCGAAGGAGATTCGCGCGTCGCGCTCAAGCGCGGCGACGATCCGCCGGTCGATGGCATCAAGCATGGGTCGTTCTCCTGAAAAGGCGTATTCGGCGATGATCGTCCTTCGATTTATGCTATCTGGATAACAGAAAGGAACAATGTTCAAGCGCAAAAGGCTATCCTTGGGCAATATCGGCAGG
>JAEKLU010000081.1 GCA_019509685.1 Mesorhizobium sp.
AGACGCTTCCAGTCGGCGTGGTCGGACGGCGCGAGCGGACGGACAATAATCTCAGACATTTCATCTCCTCCGAAGGGTTCTGGCCGAAGCTGCCTTTCTGGCCGGCTGGCCGCAACAGTCCACAGCCGGGGAAGCGCTACTGCTGCCTTCTCGCCATGAACGCCAAACGCTCGAACAGATGCACGTCCTGCTCGTTCTTCAACAGCGCGCCGTGCAGCTTTGGCAGCATGTTCTTAGGGTCGGCGCGCAGATCTTCCGGTGCAATGTCGTCAGAAACCAGCAGGCGGATCCAGTCCAAAGCTTCGGAGGTCGACGGCTTCTTCTTCAACCCCGGCACCTCGCGGATCTCGTAGAACTGGGTGAGCGCCGCCCGCACCAGATTCTGCTTGATGCCGGGATAGTGCACGTCGACGATGCGGTGCAGCGTGTCGATGTCGGGGAAGCGGATATAGTGGAAGAAGCAACGGCGCAGGAAAGCGTCGGGCAGTTCCTTCTCGTTGTTCGAGGTGATGATGACGATCGGCCGGACGGCGGCACGGATCGTCTCGCCGGTTTCGTAGACGAAGAACTCCATGCGGTCGAGTTCCTGCAGCAGGTCGTTGGGGAATTCGATGTCGGCCTTGTCGATCTCGTCGATCAGAAGCACGACCTTTTTCGAGGCGGCGAAGGCGTCCCATAGCTTGCCGCGCTTGATGTAGTTGCTGATGTCGCTGAAGCGGTCGTCGCCGAGCTGGCTGTCGCGCAGCCGCGAGACGGCATCATACTCATAGAGGCCTTGCTGCGCCCGTGTCGTCGACTTGACGTGCCATTCGATGAGGTCGAGGCCAAGCGCCGCCGCAACCTGGCGGGCAAGCTCGGTCTTGCCGGTGCCCGGCTCGCCCTTGACCAGCAAGGGCCGCTCCAGCGCGATCGCGGCGTTCACCGCGACCATCAGATCCTTATCGGCGACATAGGCCGCCGTGCCTTCGAAACGCATTCTTGCTCCTTATTCGTCGATCGCGACCGTAAGGATGCTGTCCGGCCTGTGCAAGGGCGCGCCGGCCGCGACGAACGGGCTTGAAACCTGGACCCGAAAATATCCGTTGCTGCAGCAAAGGCCGCATGGCGGGCCGAAAGGACAACAGCGTGAAAGACGAGATATCAGGCAAAACGGCACTGCAGCTCGTCGTCGCGGTGCTGGCGGCGACACCGGTCGTGGTCGGCATCGAGGGTATCGTATCCGGTCCGGGGTTCCTGCACACAGTCCCGCCCTGGCCGATCGATCTCGACAGCCACTTCCGCTTCCTGTCCGGGCTTTTCCTGGCCGTCGGCATCGCCTGGTACAGCTGCGTGCCCGGCATCGAGACAAAGACGGAGCGGTTCCGCCTTTTGGCGGCATGCACCTTCGCTGCTCTCGCTATTCACAACCGGCGTACCCTCGCGGGGTCACATCGCCGGCCTCTGCGTTGAACTCGTGGCAGTGCCGGCATTGGTCTGGTGGCAGGCACGTGTCGCGAATAAAGCGGCTGAAAATGCCTGCCTCTCTGGCGCTTAGCCGGCCATCGGCCTATATTGAGCTCGGCGGTCTGCGCTTCCCGGCAGGAAACACTTTTCCCCGGGGCCTTAACGATCCTTAGGGAGCTGTCCCTGGGAAGACCCGTGGGTTTTCTCACACGGCGCCCACCTACTTTGTAGGCACCCGGGATCGACCTTTCCACCGGTTGTGTGGATCGTCACTGTCTCGATTTCGAGAGACTCGCGCTAGAAAACGTCGCTTCTGCAACGCCATCCAAATCCAGCCTTTTCTAGCGTCACGGCATGACCTCTTCCAAAGACCTGAAAAAACAGCTTCGCAAGGAAGCGCTGGCGCGACGCGATGCGCTGGACGAATTCTGGCGCGTGGAGATCGCGCTTGAAATGGCCGAAACCGCGAAAGAGAAGATCGCGCTCGAGCCCGGCCAGATCGTCTCCGGCTTCTGGCCCATGCGCTCCGAGGTCGATGTCCGGCCGCTGATGTTCGCGTTGCGCGAAAATGGCGCCAGGCTCTGCCTGCCGGCGATCCTCGACAAGACCACGATCGTCTTTCGCGAACTGGTGCGCGGCGCGCCGATGGTCGAGATGGGGTTCGGCACGGTCGGTCCGCATGAAGAAGCGGAAGTGCTCGATCCGACCATGATGCTGGTGCCGCTTGCCGCCTTCGACGCGCGCGGCCATCGGATAGGCTACGGCGCCGGCTACTACGACCGGGCGATCGCCAAACTCGCCGCCAAGGGCATCACTCCCAGGCTGATCGGCATCGCCTTCGATTGCCAGGAAGTCGAGCGCGTGCCGGAAGAGGACCATGACGTCATCGTTTCGGAAATATTGACCGAGAGCGGGCTGCGCCGGTTCATAGCTTGACGTTCATGCCCGTCTGATCGATACTACTGAATTCCAGTAGGTCTGCATGCTTGAATTCGAGTGGGATGACGAGAAAGCAGCGGGCAATCTTGCCAAGCATGGTGTGGCATTTTCCGATGCCAGGCGCTGTTCGACGACATCCACGCGTTGCACTATTCCGATCGCTCGATGAATTACGAGGAAGAGCGGTTTATTGGCCTCGGCATCGTCAATGGGGTGCGCTGACGGTGGTTTACACCGAGCGCGACGACCGAATAAGACTGATCTCCGCCAGGAAGGCGGCGCGCCATGAGCAGAAAGCATATGACCAAGCACGCAGGGACTGAAACCGAGACTGATTGGGATCGCCTGCGCGACATGAGCGACTCAGATGCGGAAGCTGGCGCCTTGGCGGACAAAGACAATCCTCCGATCCGCACGGATCGGTCGGATATGGCGCCTGTTGCGCGGGTCAAAGTGATACGCAGCGCTTTGCACCTCACACAGGAGGAGTTTTCCGTCCGCTATCGCATTCCGCTCGGTACGCTGAGAGACTGGGAGCAGGGAAGAACAGAGCCGGACCAGGCTGCGCAGGCCTATTTGCAGGTTATCGCCAAGGAGCCGGACACGGTGTCGCGGGCGCTCGGTACGCGTAGCGCCGCATGAGACTTCTTTTCCTCGGCGACATGGTTGGCAAGACAGGGCGCACGGCGGTGTGGGAACAGCTGCCCGGACTGATTTCGGACTTCAAGCTCGATTTCGTCGTCGTCAATGGCGAGAACGCCGCCGGTGGTTTCGGCATCACTGAAGAGATTTTTCGCGAGACGCTCGCCGCCGGCGCCGATGTCGTCACCACCGGCAACCATGTCTGGGATCAGCGCGAGGCATTGATCTTCGCCCCGCGCGAGGAGCGTTTCCTGCGCCCTTCCAATTTTCCCAAGGGCACGCCGGGGCGCGGCTCCGGCGTCTATATCGCCAGGAACGGCGCGCGGGTGCTGGTCGCCAACGTCATGGGCCGCGTCTTCATGCATCCCGAGCTTGACGACCCGTTCCAGGCCGGCGAGCGCGAGCTTGCCGCCTGTCCGCTTGGCGAGCAGGCCGATGCCGTGGTCTTCGATTTCCATGCCGAGGCGACTTCGGAAAAGATGTGCTTCGCGCATTTCGTCGACGGCCGCGCCAGCCTGGTCGTCGGCACGCACACGCACCAGCCGACCGCCGATCACCATATCCTCAATGGCGGCACCGGCTATATTTCGGACGCCGGCATGTGCGGCGATTATGATTCCTCGCTCGGCATGGACAAGGAAGAGCCGCTCAACCGTTTTCTGTCGAAAGTGCCGAAAGGACGTTTCGAGGCGGCAAACGGGCCGGCGACGCTGTGTGGCGTCGGCGTCACCATATCCGACCGCACCGGACTTGCGGAGAAGATCGCGCCGTTTCGTCGCGGGCCACGGCTTGAAGAAACGGCGCCGTCTTTCTGGTCCTGACGTTGATATAGAGGTTTTTAGTACCTAACTGCCGGCGACACTGCTCTAGATCGTAGGGGACGACCTCCATGCAGGTTATAGAATTCCTGGCGCCGCATTTTCATTTTATTTCCGATCCAACAGCGTGGGTCGCGCTTTTGACCCTTGTGGTGCTCGAGATCGTGCTCGGCATCGACAATCTGATCTTCATCTCGATCCTGACCAACAAATTGCCGGAAGCGCAGCGGGCCCGCGCGCGCCGGCTGGGCATTTCGGCGGCGCTGATCATGCGGCTGGTGCTGCTCGCCACCATCTCCATCATCGTGCAGCTGACGACGCCGGTGTTCACCGCGTTCGGGCACGGATTCTCCTGGCGCGACCTGATCCTGATCGCCGGCGGCCTCTTCCTGGTCTGGAAAGCGACGAAGGAAATCCATCACACAGTCGATCCGGAGGACCATCAGGATTCGATCGTCGGCGGTACGCTGCAGATGAGCCTGGCCGGCGCGATCTTCCAGATCCTGTTGCTCGACCTCGTCTTCTCGATCGATTCCATCATCACCGCCGTCGGCATGACCGACGAGATCGCCATCATGTATATCGCGGTGATCGTGGCGGTGAGCGTGATGATGCTGGCGGCTGGCCCGCTCGCCAATTTCATCGCCAGGAACCCCTCGATCGTCATGCTGGCGCTGGGCTTCCTTTTGATGATCGGCATGACGCTGATCGCCGACGGCATGGGCTACCATGTGCCCAAGGGCTACATTTACGCCGCCATGGGCTTTTCGGCGCTGGTCGAGGGCCTCAACATGCTGGCGCGGAGCCGGAAGAAGCAGAGGTCCGGCAGCGGGCATTGACCGCCGGCAGGACCTTGCGGGAGAGTTTCAGCTCTCCCGCTACTCTCATTTGCGCTCTGAAGTCGGCAATTCACCACGCATTTCGCTGGGATAGAATCCCTCGCGCAAATTGATGCCGTATTCGAGATAGGCCTTCATGCAGGCCAGCATGTGCGACCAGCCTTCGCAATTGCCGTAGGACGACTTGCGGCCTGCCTCGTCCTCATACCAGCCCGTCTCGACGATGGTGACGAAGGTGCCGCCATCGTCGAGCGGCTCGAAATTCATCTCGATCCTGGTCTTGTAGGGCGGTCTGACGTCTGGGCCGCTGCCATCCCAACGCAAGACAATGCGCTTGTCGGCGATCACCTCGTCGACCTCGACCGGCACTGCCTTCCACCAGGTGACGGTGGTGCCGGCGACCAGCGGAGCGGACGCCCCGCCGATGGTGGTGAAATAGCCGCTGAGCTTGGTCGGGTTGACGACCGCGTCGAAGACCTCGGCGACCGGTTTGCCGATGCGTCCGGAAATCTTGAATCCAAGGGACATATCCACAGCTCCTTATCTTGATCGTCAATACAATATGTTATAGAAATATAACATGTCAAGCCAAACCGCGGACGATCATGTTTTCAAGGCCTTGGCGCATTCGCGCCGGCGCGAATTGCTGGATCTCCTGAAGGATCAACCGCGGACCACGGGCACGCTTTGCGAGGCGTTTCCCGACATGGACCGCTGCACGGTGATGATGCATCTCAAGGTGCTGGAAGATGCCGATCTGGTCGTGGCCCGGCGCGAGGGGCGCGAGCGCTGGAACCATCTCAATGCCTTGCCGATCAAGCAGATCCACGATCGCTGGATCAGCCAATATGCCGGCCATGCGATCAGCATCCTCGACCGGCTCAAGTCCGACCTCGAGGGGTGAGTTGGCTGCGCAGGCAGGTCCAGAGCTTCGCTGTACGGCGCGGCTGGACGAATTGAGCCGATTTATCTATAAGCCGGCCATTCCGACAAAGAGCGCCGTGTGCCTTCGCAGGCAATCTGAGACGTTCTGAAAATTTGAATTCGAGCGTCCCGCCGGCGAAGTGAAATCACTTTGCCTCGGGTGCTCTAGCCGAACACGACAGGGGTGCCATGGCTGGCCATTCACAGTTCAAGAACATCATGCACCGCAAGGGCCGCCAGGACGCGGTGCGGTCGAAAATGTTTTCCAAGCTGGCGCGCGAAATCACCGTCGCCGCCAAGAGCGGGACGCCCGACGTATCGATGAACCCGCGCCTGCGCCTTGCCGTGCAGAACGCCAAGGCGGTGTCGATGCCGAAGGACAACATCCAGCGCGCCATCAACAAGGCGTCGATGGGCGATGCCGAGAATTACGAAGCGGTGCGCTATGAAGGCTACGGGCCGGGTGGCGTGGCGCTGATCGTCGAGGCGCTGACCGATAACCGTAACCGTTCGGCCTCGAATGTGCGCGCCGCCTTCACCAAGGCCGGCGGGGCGCTCGGCGAAACCGGCTCGGTGTCGTTCATGTGGAACCGCGCCGGCGAGATCTACTACCCGGCTTCGGTCGGCAGCGCCGACAAGGTCATGGATGCGGCGATCGAGGCCGGCGCCGACGACGTCGAATCCGACGAGGAAGGCCACACCATCTACTGTGCCTTCGAGAGCATGGGCGAAGTGTCGAAGGCGCTGGAAGCCTCGCTCGGCGAGGCCGAATCGGTGAAGCCGATCTGGCAGCCGCAGAACAATGTGCCGGTCGACGAAGAACGCGCGCAGTCGCTGATGAAGCTGGTTGCCACGCTCGAGGACGACGACGACGTGCAGAGCGTCTACGCCAACTTCGAAGGCGACGACGAGACACTGGCCAAGCTCA
>JAEKLU010000373.1 GCA_019509685.1 Mesorhizobium sp.
CGCGTGCGTTGCGCACCATCGAGCGCATCGGCCCTTACAATCATGTGCTGGAATGCGCGCCGACGCATGAGCTCAAGGTCGCCGACATCGGCGATACGCCGTTCCGCAGCCGCTACCGGCTGGAGATCAGCCATGAGGACATCGAGCGCCGCACCAACCAGATCGTCGATGCCGGCGTGCTGCCGCTCTCGGTCGGCGGCGACCACTCGATCAGCCATCCGATCCTGAAGGCGGTCGGCAAGAAGGCGCCGGTCGGCATGATCCATATCGACGCGCATTGCGACACCAGCGGCCTGTTCGACATGACCAAGTTCCACCATGGCGGACCGTTCCGCAACGCGGTGCTGGACGGCGTGCTCGACCCGACCCGCACCATCCAGATCGGCATTCGCGGCTCGGCCGAATATCTGTGGGAGTTCACCTACGAGTCCGGCATGACGGTCGTGCATGCCGAAGAGGTGACCGGGCTCGGCATTCCGGCAATCATCGAGAAGGCGCGCAAGATCGTCGGCGACGGCCCGACCTACATCTCCTTCGACGTCGACAGCATCGATCCGGCCTTCGCGCCGGGCACCGGCACGCCTGAAGTCGGCGGGCTGACGACGCGCGAGGTGCTCGAGCTGCTGCGTGGCCTGAAAGGCCTCAACATCGTCGGCGGCGATGTCGTCGAGGTGGCGCCGCAATATGACGCCACCACCAACACCGCCCATGTCGGCGCCCAGGTCCTGTTCGAGATCCTGAGCCTGATGGTGTTCAGCCCGGCAATCAAGAAGGGCTGACGCTAGACCTAATGCGGCCGCCGCGCTGGAGCCGGCGGCCGTATGCAAACAAACAAGCTTCCAGCAGGGGAACCACAATGTTACTTCGCAACACAATCAAATCCGCAGTCGCGGCAGCCATGATGCTCGGCGCCACCTGTCTTGCCACGCAGGCGAAGGCCGACGCCATCGACGACATCACCAAGGCCGGCGCTATCAATGTCGGCATCTTCTCGGACTTCCCGCCCTTCTCCTCGGCCAGCGCCGACATGAGCATCAAGGGCTATGACATCGACGTGGCGCAGGCGATCGCCGATTCGCTCAAGGTCAAGCTCAACCTGGTCAGCGTCACCGGACAGAACCGCATCCCGTATCTCACCGACAAGCGCGTCGATATTTTGATGAGCGTCGGCTATTCCAAGGAGCGCGAGCAGGTCATCGACTTCGCCGCCGCTTATGCGCCTTACTACATCGCCGTCATCGGGCCGAAGGCAATGGCGGTCAAAGGCAAGGAAGACCTTGCCGACAAGTCCATCGCCGTCAATCGCGGCACGCTGGAGGATACATCGCTGACCGCGGCGGCGCCGGCATCCGCCGACATCAAGCGCTTCGACAACTACAATTCCGTCATCCAGGCCTTCATCTCCGGCCAGACGCAGCTGATGGTGGTCGGCAACGACGTCGGCGCGCAAGTGCTGGCCAAGCAGGACGCGCTGCAGCCGGAGCAGAAATTCCAGCTCTTGACCTCGCCTTCGCATATCGGCCTCAACAAGAATGAGGACCGGCTGAAGAAGGCGGTGAACGACGCGGTCGCCAAGATGCTGGCCGACGGCAAGCTCGACGAGAAAGCCTGGCTGAAGACGCCGCTCAATCCCGACAACCTCAAGGATTGAGTTCCCGTGGCCTTTGCCTGGCTTGCAGGCGCCCTGGGCGACATCGCGCGCGGCGCGGCCACGACGGTCCTGTTGATCGTCGTGACCACGCTGTTGGGCACGCTGCTCAGCATCCTCGGTGCCGCCGGCCGGCGCAACGGCCCGGTGTTCCTGAAGCGGGCGATCGCGGTCTATGTCGAGGTGATGCGCAACACGCCGTTCCTGGTGCAGTTGTTCTTCATCTTCTTCGGCCTGCCCAGCCTCGGCATCCGGCTCGACCCGATCCTCGCCGCCATGCTGGCGATGACGCTCAACATGGCGGCCTACACCATCGAGATCGTCGGCGCCGGGCTCGACGCCGTGCCGGGTGGGCAGACGGAAGCCGCCCTGGCGCTTGGGCTCAGGCCCCGGCAGGTGTTCATCAAGATCGTGCTGCCGCAGGCGCTCAAGATTATCTATCCGGCGCTGACCAGCCAGATCGTCATCATGATGCTGGAATCAGCCGTGGTGTCGCAGATCGCGGTGCGCGAATTGACCTACGAGGCCGACATGCTGCAGGCGCGCACCTTCCGTTCCTTCGAGACCTATTTTGTCGTGACCCTGGTCTATCTCGGCCTGTCGATGGCGCTGCGCCGGCTGCTGGTCACAGGTGGACGCCGTGTTCTTGGGGCGGGCGTGTCATGATCGAATTCACCTTCTGGGACATCGTCCGCAACCTGTTGCTCGCCGCGCGCTGGACGGTGCTGTTGTCGCTGGCGGCTTTCATCGGCGGCGCGCTGGTCGGGCTGATCGTGCTGTTCTTCCGCATCGCCAAGGCCAAGTGGAGCCGGCGTATCGCCTCGGGCTACATCGCGCTGTTCCAGGGCACGCCGCTTTTGATGCAGCTGTTCCTGATGTTCTTCGGCCTGCCGATGCTGGGCCTGCGCATCGAGCCGTGGACTGCCGCCGTGCTCGGCCTCACCTTCTTTGCCAGCGCCTATCTGGCAGAGATCTGGCGCGGCGGCGTCGATGCGCTGCCGCGCGGACAGTGGGATGCCGGCGCCAGCCTCGGGCTGCATTATCTGCAGGAGCTGCGGCTGATCATCCTGCCGCAGGCGTTCTCGATCACGCGCGCACCGACGGTGGGTTTCCTGGTGCAGTTGATCAAGTCGACGGCGCTGACCTCGATCATCGGCTTCGAGGAACTGGTGCGCACCTCCAATGCCATCAACAACGCGACCTTCGAGCCGTTCAAAGTCTACGTTCTGGTGGCGCTGATCTTCTTCGTCATGTGCTTTCCGCTGACGCAATATGCGCGCACGCTCGAGAAGCGGACAGCAGCCCACTGAAGCCGAGCGCGAGGCGCTGACCACATCGACGGCGACCACAAGCTGCTGCGGCATGCAACGCGCTGATGCTATCAAGCAGTTGCTGTTGGTCGCCGACCCGAAATCAGTGGTGCGCCAACCGGCGATCTCAATAAACCTCGCGCGCCCGGAGGCCCCGGCGAAATTGGCAGTGCCGCCGCCCGGCGCAATGCAAATTCCACCTGCGGCCCCGTTCAAACGCAACTCAGGAAAACCAGAAGTCGGAATTCCAACCGCTCCATCGATCCGTAAGCGGCCGCCAAAGCATTGAGAGGACGTTGAGGGGACGCCGACCCTCTATCAATCCCCACGCCGTCGGGCCGACCCAGA
>JAEKLU010000082.1 GCA_019509685.1 Mesorhizobium sp.
AAGACGCCGAGGCCGCGCTCGCGCACCCGGTCGATCAGGTTCAGCACTTCCGCCGTCTGGGCGACGCCCAGCGCCGCGGTCGGCTCGTCGAGCAGGATCAGCTTTGGTTCGAGCAGCAGCGATCGGGCGATGGCGACCGTCTGGCGCTGGCCGCCCGACAGCGAGGCGACCGCTTCGCGAACGCTGGGAATACGCGCCGACAATTCATTGAGCAGCGTCCAGGCGCGGATTTCCATCGCCACCTCGTCCAGCCGCAGCGGGTTGAGCTCCTTGCCGAGGAAGATGTTGGCGACGACGTCGAGGTTCTCGCACAGCGCCAGGTCCTGGAAGACGGTGGCGATGCCCAGCGTCAGCGCCGCGCTCGGGTCAGGCATGGTGACCGGCTTGCCGCGAAAATCGATCGTGCCCGAGCTTGGCTGATGGACGCCGGCCAGGATCTTGACCAGCGTCGACTTGCCGGCGCCATTGTCACCGACCAGCGCCACGACTTCGCCGGCATGAACATCGAGATCGATGTCGGTGAGTGCCGAGACCGCGCCGAAATTTTTCGAGATGCCGCGCAGGCTGAGCACCAGTTCGCCGGTCGAAACCGGTCTGTCGGCGATGTCGGTCATTGGGGGCAAACCTTTCCGGAGAGCCGGTCAAGAGTGGCGTCCGGCCGCCTCGAGCGGCCGAACAGTTTTTGTTGGACGATGACCTTGCCCGAAAACCGGATTCCACTTTTCGGGATCATGGTCGGTTCCCTTAGTTGACGATGCCGAGCTTCTTGCAGCCCTCGACATAGCGGTCGACGCAGAGTTCGGCGGCCGTGTTGATCTTCTTGTCGATGATCTCGGCCTTGAGGTTTTCCTGCGTCACGACAGCCGGCGTGAACAGCTGCGAGGGCGTGTCGTACAAGGTCATCTCGGCCTTTGGCGTTTCGCCAGACAGGAGCTTGATTGCGACGTTGGCGGCGGCGGCCGCGACGATCTCGCTCGGCTTGGAGATGGTGTTGTACTGGTCGCCGGCGATGATCAGCTGGAGTGCGGCGATCGTGGCGTCATTGCCGGTCACCGGCGGCACCGGATCGACGCCGGCCGCCTTGAAGGCGGCGATCGCGCCACCGCCGGTGCCGTCATTGGCAGCGACGACGCCGAGGATCTTGGTCGAGAAGCGGGTGATCTGGCCGCTCGCCCATTGCTGGGCTTTCGGCGGCGCCCATTCCGGCGTGTCGAATTCGGCCAGGATCGGATAGCCGCTGTTGTCGAGGCCTTCGTGAATGCCCTTCTTGATCAGGCCGGCGGCCGCGTCGGTCGGCGAACCGTTGATCTGCAGCAGGCCGCCGCCGGCCGGATCGACTTTCAGCGCCTTGAGGTGCTCGACCAGCGAATCCGCAATGGCCTTGCCGATGCCTTCGTTGTTGAAGGAGACGTAGAAATCGGCGGGCGCGGTCGGGATCGGCCGGTCATAGGCGATGACCTTGACGCCCTGGCTCTGCGCCAGCTTGACCAGTGAGGCGGCGGCGGTCGAATCGACGGGGTCGAGCACGATCGCCTTGGCGCCCTGAGAGATCACCGAGTTGAACTGCTGCTGCTGGCGCGAGGCGTCCGCATCGGCGTTCTGGTAGAGCACCTTGCAGCCGGGGCAGAGCTTTTTCATCTCGGCGGCAAAGCCCGGATAGTCGTGCTGCTCATAGCGGGTCGATGCCTGGTCGGGCATCAGGAAGGCAACCGTGGCGTCGGTGACATCAGCGGCAAAGGCGGCGGTGCCGCTGAGCAGGGAGAGTGCGAGCGCCGCCGCACCGATGGCTTTGCGGGCGGGTGGCGATTTCCAAGCAAATCTGGTCATTCGAATATCTCCGTTTGAAGAAAATGGTTTCACGAAACCTGAGCACCACATGGCGCGCCAGGTCTTGACTGCATGTCGAACTGTTGCGAGGACTATCATCAGCGGCATGGGGATGATCGTCCTTGACCATCTCTCTGCGAGCATCCGCATCCTCTTGATGTTGCTGGATTTCAGGACAAGCGATCTCCAGCGCGGGGCGCCTCCAACGCACCCGCGTCATTCCTTCCAGACGATGTTCAGGCTCCTCCCGGTCCTCCCTGTTAGGCGGCAATCTCCGCGTTTATGTTTTCCGCCAGCAAGGCCCTGAAGCGCGAGGGCGACATGCCTTTCTGCGCCAGGAATTGGCGGTTGAAATTCGAGATGTTGTTGTAGCCGGCGGCGTAGCAGATCTCGGTGATCGAGGTCTGCGCGTCGCTCATCAGCAACTGGCAGGCAAGGTTGATGCGCAGCCGATTGACATACTGCACCAGCGCCATCCCGGTATGCCGGCGAAAGCTGCGCGAGAAGGCGCTGGGACTGCGCCCGGCGATTTCGGCAAGGTCGCTTTCGCTGAACGGCTCGGTCAAGTGGCAATTGATGTAGGCGAGCGCCTGGTTGATGCCGGCCGACATGAAGCCGGAGGGATCGGGAAGGTAGCCGGCGCTGGTCAGCGTGCGGACATCGCCGGCGCGGCTCAGGATGTCGAGCACGGCCATGAACAGCGACAGGCGGCGCACGCCTTGCGCTTCGACCAGTTCGGCAAGCAGCGGCGCGGCGAGCTCGGCCGTCGACGGCGAGAACAGCGCGCCGCGGCGGCTGATTTCAAGGATGCCGGCGCAGGCGGCAAGCTCGGGAAGGGCGGCGGTCGAGTCGGCGATGAATTCTTCGGAGAATTGGACGACGCGGCCGCGCAGCGGCACAGTCTCGCCCGGCGGCACGTCGCTGATCCAATTGTGCGGCAGGTTGGGACCGGTGAGCACCAGATTGCCGGGCTCGAACTCGCCGATGAAGTCGCCGACGAAATAGCGACCGGTGGTGGCCACGACGAGGTGCAGCTCATATTCGGGATGGAAGTGCCAGCGCACGGTGCGGAAAGGGTAGCCGTGGGCCCAGGCCTTGAACGACTCACCTTGTCTGATCTGGACGACTTCCAGGTCCGGGTTCATGTTCATTCCTCCCGCGCGGGTCCGGTCTGGTGACCGGTTGCTGCGCTTTCTTCGGCAGGCCGTGTATTCCCACTGGCCGCCGTGATTGGAAGCTTAGGCGGCAATTGAAGCGCCTGCCACCACGGCTTGTCCACCCGACCGATACTTTTTTGTCGTTTCCGCGTCGCCCGAAAACAGCTCGTGAGCACAAGCGGCGGCGACAGGCCGAAGCCATGACCATTGCGATCACCTGGTTCAGGGCCCCGAAGCACTTCCTTAACCATAAGCGTCCAGGATCGTCCCCTGGTCAGTGGGGACACCCTGATTGAAAAAGCCGGCGCGCCCTCTTCGCCGCCTGGCGCTTCTCGCAGCAGCGATGGTGCTGGGCACGGCGGCACAGGCCTCGGATTTCTCCGAGCCGTGGAAGAATGCCGACCGCGCGCTGATCATCGACGCCTATGAATACAATTCCATCGACTGGGGGCAGCTTGTCACCGACAAGCGCGTCGTCGGCTTCATCAACAAGGCGTCCGACGGCCTGCCGCCGCCCTATTTCTGCTTCGGCGGCGAGACCGACGTGAAGCTCTGCAAGGCGCTGTGGAAGCGCTATGCGGTGACGCGCGAATTGTTCCAGACGCGCAAGGTGGTGGCCAAGGCGCTCGGTCTGAAATGGGGCGCCTATCACCTGGCGCGTCCCGGCAACCCGGTCGAGCAGGCGAACAATTTCATCGATTTCGCCGAGCCGGCGGCGGACGATCTGCTGGCGCTGGACATCGAAGGCATCGACCCGACGCAATGGATGTCGCTGGAGGACGCCGAGGAGTTCGTGCGCCAGGTGCACCGCCGCCTCGGCCGCTTCCCGGTGCTCTACACCAATGGCCGGACGGCGCAATATATCGCCGATAACCGCTACACCTATCGGCTGCTGTCCAGGCTGCCGCTCTGGTATGCGCGCTACAAACCGACCATCGACGTGCATTTCCCGATGGGCAACTGGCAAGGCTACGCGCTCTGGCAGTTCGCCGCGCAAGCCAATTGCGGGCATTTCTCCTGCCCCTACCGCGTGCCGGGCACACCCAACGATATCGACGTCAGCGTGGCGCCGATGAACGCGAGCGAATTGCGCCAGCAATGGGCGTTCGGCGGGCTGATCGACGTGCCGTCCGATTACCTCGCCTCGATCCCGGTGCCGGTCTCGCGTGAGGCGGCGCTGTCCGGCAAGGTGACCATCACCTATGCCGATGTGGCGACGCCGCCGACCGTCGAGGAACTGGTCGCGGTGCTCGGGTCGCGCTGGGGCAAGTTCCGCAGCGGCTTCCGCATGCCGGTGGTGAAGACGGTGCCGCAACGCGCCAGTTTCGGCATCGTCCAATATGTCGCCTGGAAGCGCTCGGTGCAGCGCACGCCCGAGCAGATCGATGCCGCCTTTGCCGCCGCCGCCGATCCGGTGAGCACCGCCTCGACAGCACTCGACAGCGCCAAGCGCTGAAGTCAACCCCGACCAATTTTCAGCGATGGCTGCCGAGGCTGGCATACATGCCGGTGGTGCGGAATTGCGTCGGCGTGATGCCGTAGAAACGGCGAAAGACCTTGGAGAAATAGTTGGCGTCCTCGAAGCCGCACAGGACGGACACTTCCTTGACCGGCAGGAAATCGGCCTTGGTCAGAAGCTTGGCCGCGCGCTGCAGCCGTTGCTGCAGGACGAATTCGGCCGGCGGCAGCCCTTCGCTCTCGGCAAAGCAGCGCGAGAAATGCGCCCGGCTGAGGCCGCTGATCTCGACAAGGTCCGACACCGGCAGAGCCTTGTCGAGATTGGCGTTGATGTGATCGATGACCGGCTGCATGGCGCTCTGCTTTTCGGCGAAAGCGTGCGAGCCAAAGACATCGTCGTAGAGTGCCATCGCAGCCTCGTAGGCGATCGCCGAAGCCCTGCCGGGCGACGCCGCGCCCTTGATGAGGCGCAGGCTGCAATCGGCAAGATGATCCACGGTCGCCGGCTGCAGCCGCAAGACCGGGCCAAAGACGTCGAGGATCGATTTATGGATGCGCAGCGCCTCCTCGCCGTTCATCGAGATCCAGAAATACTCCCAGCGGTCGCCCTGCCCCAGCCAGTAGCGATGGTTGTGCGGCACCAGCACCAGCAGCGTGTCGTTGGCCTGCAGGCGGTAGTTGCGGTTTTCGTAGCGCAACTGTCCCGCGCCGCTGATCGTATGCTGCAGCACAGTGAACGGCGTCTGGCCGCGCTTGCGCCCATCCCAGTCATAGGTCACGTCCTGGCGGACTTCATAGCCCGTGCTGGTCGGCATCGCGTGCAGGCGCTGGCGGCCGCGCGGCAGCGATACCGTCCGCATCACTTGTCCGTTGGCGATCAGCTCGCGCAGCACAAAATTACCCTCGAAAGCATAATCGTTCTCTGGCCGCGCCCGCGAATAACGGCATAATCCAAAACTCAAGAACGCGAAAGACCCGCGGTCGAGGAGCAGGCGGGAGGAGAAAGAGCCGGAATTCCGGCTCGGATGGCATATGCGCCACGGCGCGCCGCCATATCCTCGCTTGCTGCTCCTTGCCTGGCATTCAGTTGGATCAAGGTGAAGGTGATGAGCTTCAAAATCGCTATTATCGGCGCCGGCAGCGTCGGGTTCACCAAGAAGCTGTTTACCGACATTCTGTGCGTGCCGGAATTCAAGGACATCGAATTCGCGCTGACCGACATCAGCGAGCACAATCTGGCGATGATCAAGGCGATCCTCGACCGGATCGTCGAAGCCAACAAGCTGCCCACCAAAGTCACTGCGACCACCGACCGCCGCAAGGCGCTGGACGGCGCGCGCTACATCATCAGCTGCGTGCGCGTCGGCGGCCTCGAAGCCTATGCCGACGACATCCGCATTCCGCTGAAATACGGCATCGACCAATGCGTCGGCGATACGATCTGCGCCGGCGGCATCCTCTACGGCCAGCGCAACATCCCGGTCATCCTCGATTTCTGCAAGGACATACGCGAAGTCGCCGCGACGGGCGCCAAATTCCTCAACTATGCCAACCCGATGGCGATGAACACCTGGGCGGCAATCGAATATGGCAAGGTCGATACGGTCGGTCTCTGCCACGGCGTCCAGCATGGCGCCGAGCAGATCGCCGAGGTGCTCGGCGCGAAATCGCCGAGGGAGCTCGACTATGTCTGCTCCGGCATCAACCACCAGACCTGGTTCATCGATCTGCGGCTGAACGGACGTAAGATCGGCAAGGATGAGCTGGTCGCCGCTTTCGAGGCGCACCCGGTCTATTCGCAGCAGGAAAAGCTGCGCATCGATGTCTTGAAGCGGTTCGGCGTCTATTCGACCGAGAGCAACGGGCATCTGTCGGAATATCTGCCCTGGTACCGCAAGCGGCCCGACGAGATCACGCGCTGGATCGACATGTCCGACTGGATCCATGGCGAGACCGGCGGCTATCTGCGCTACTCGACCGAGACCCGCAACTGGTTCGAGACGGAGTACCCGCAATTCCTCGAAGCGGCGTCGAAGCCGATCGATCCGGCCAAGCGCTCCAACGAGCA
>JAEKLU010000377.1 GCA_019509685.1 Mesorhizobium sp.
CTGGTCGCGGAATGAATTCAGCACCACGACCAGCAACGGGACCAGGTAGATCGCCGCGAAGACGACCAGCAGCCCATAGATGGCGAAGCGGGTGAGAAAATGCCGGCGCGACGCGACTGCGGCAGCGCGACGGTCGAGCGACTGGTCCAGGGAGACGTCAGCCATGGCCGGCTTCCTTGCGCCGGCGCCAGACCACCCAGAATGAATAGGGCACCAGCACCACGGCAACAGCGGCAAGCATCATGATGGCTGCCGCGGCACCTTCGCCGATCTGGCCGCGTTGGAACATCAGGTCATAGACGTAGATGGCGGGGAAGGTGGTCGAGATCCCCGGGCCGCCTTTGGTGAGGGCCGCCACGAGGTCGAAGGTCTTGATGGCGAACTGGATCTGGATGACGGCGACCGCCAGGAAGATCGGCGCAATCGTCGGCAGAAGCACTTTGCGATAGATGCGGAAGGTCGATGCGCCGTCGATCTGCGCGGCCTTGACGAGGTCCTGATCCACCGAGCGCAGACCAGCCAGGAAGAGCGCCATGGCAAAGCCCGAGGCCTGCCAGACACCGGTGATGATCACCGCGTAGATCGCGTAGTGCCGGTCGCTGGCGAGTGCGAAACTGAAATTCGTCCAGCCCAATCCGCGCACCATCGCCTGGATACCGTCGGTCGGGTTGTAGAGCCAACTCCAGACCGTGCCGGTTACGATGAAGGAGACGGCCAGCGGATAGAGGAAGATCGTGCGCCAGACCGCTTCGCCGCGCACCCGCTGGTCGATCAGGATCGCCAGCAGCAGTCCCACGGCCATCGAGCCGACGATGTAGAAACCGCTGAAGAAAAAGAGGTTGTTGTAGGCGATGTTCCAGCGCCGGTTCGCCCACAGTGACGCGTAATTGTCCAGCCCGACGAAGCCATAGGTCGGAAGCAGCGAGGAGTTCGAGAGCGAGATGTAGAGCGTCCAGCCGGTGAACACGAAGACGTAGACGAAGCTCGCCACGAGGGAGGGGCCGAGCACCAGCAAGGGCATCGCCGAGCCCAGCCGCTGCCGCCAGGGGCGGGCGGGCGCCGGGACCGATAGGATCAGGTCGTGATTTGACATCTGGCGGATAGAAATTGCGCCCGGCCGTTCCTGTCTACTTCTGTGCTTCTGCCGCGTCGGCCATCGCATTGGCGCCGTCCTCGGCTGACATGTCGGGCGTCGCCACGAACTCGGTGATGGAGTCCATGATCGCGCCGCGCATCTTCTGCGGGATGGTCATGTTGTGCGCCATCGAGCGGACCAGCGTGCCGTCCTTGATCGAAGCCTGCAGGTCCTTCTGCGAGAGTTGCTGGCACGGATTGAAGCCCTTCGACAGATCGATATCCAGGCGCGCGGGGATCGAGCCTTTGGCCTGGTTGAAGACCGTCTGGAAATCGGGCGACAGGATCAGGCTGGCAAGCAGCTTCTGGCCGTCGATGTAATCCTGGTCCTTCTGCTTGAAGAACACGACCGAGTCGGAGTTGAGGATGAAGCCGGGTTTGCCCCAATCGGTCGGCGCCTGGGCGCAGACATAGTCGGTGCCTTCCTTGAAGCCGGCGGCGGTCAGCAGGCCGATCGTCCAGTCGCCCATGATGTGGAACGCCGCGTCGCCCTTGCCGACGAGCGCCGACATCGAATCCCAGTCGCGGCCAACCATGCCCGGATCCATGTATTTGGTCGTCATCAGGCGCATCTGCTCGAAGGCCTTGACCATCCCCGGGCTGCGCATGGATTCGACATCGCCTTCGACGAAGGCCTTGCGATAGAGATCGATGTCCTGGCCGTAGAGCACGACCTCGAACACCGTCGAATCCGTCCAGTCGGCGGTCGAATGCGAGATGCAGATCTTGCCTGAGGCGACGATCTTGTCACAGGCTGCATTGAACTCGGCCCAGGTCTTCGGCATCTCCGCCACGCCGGCGGCCTGCATGACCTTCGGCGAGGCCCAGAGCCAGTTGATGCGGTGGATGTTCATGGGAGCGGCGACCCATTTGCCGGTCGGCTTCATCACCGGAAGCAATTCCGGCGCCACCACCTTCTCCCATCCTTCCGAGGCCGCCAGCTCGTCGAGATCGGCGGTCATACCGGTCTCGTTCCACTCGGCGATTTCCGGACCTTTGAGCTGCACGGCAGGCGGGGCATTGCCGGCGATCACGTCGGCCCGCAGCTTGGCCAGCGTATTGGCCGTGTGACCGGCGATCGAGGTCTGTTCCCATTTGCCGCCCTTGGCGGTGAACATCTCGCCGAGCTTGGCGATCGCCTGGGCGTCCGATCCTGTCGCCCATTGGTGCAGCAGGTTCGTCTTGGGCTCGGCGAAGGCTGCCCCCGCTACAAGGGTCCACGCAGCAGCGGCCGCAAGGGCGGTCATGACGCACTTCATCGTTTCACTCCCATATGTCGTTGCACGGTTCGTCTCGACCGCTTATGGCCGCGGTTTGAAGCCGCAACCGGCGAGATTGGTTATCTCGAGTTCTTTCCAAGATGACATATTGGAGCTATCAGTCAACGATGTTTATGTTGATCCATGACAAAACCTTCGCTTAGAGCCTGGCTGATCGACAGACCGTCCGCGTCGCCGGAGAGCATGATCGTGCGCTGCCTGAGCGAGCGCGGCGTGCTCTCCGCGTCGCAGATCGCACGCGTCACCGGTCTGGCGCGCTCGACTGTCTCAACCGCTCTCAACGGTTTGAGAAAGTCGGGGATGGTGATCGAAGCCGCGGCCAGCAG
>JAEKLU010000083.1 GCA_019509685.1 Mesorhizobium sp.
ATCACCGCCGTCGCCGTCACCTATATCGACCCGGAACACTGGTTCGCCGGCGGCAAGCCGCTGGCCGAGCATGGCACCAACACGTTCTGGCTGGACATCAAGGTCGTCGACGGCACCAACACCAAGCTCGAGCTCGAAGCCTATCTCAAGGCGATCTTCGAGGCCTTCGGCCGGCTGCTTGGCGGCGTGCATGAGGAAAGCTACGCCTTCGTGCACGAAGTCCCGGCCGCGGCTTACGGCTATGGCGGCAAGACGCAGGAGTTCCGCTTCATCAGCGGGCGGCTGAAGGCGGCTTAGGCGGTCTTCGCCCCTCCGCCCGCTCGGACTGTGCGCTATCTCGCAAAGGAGGATGCAGCCTTGTATCCAGGGCGAAATCCTCCTGAAGATGCAGCTTGTAAAGGCCGCTGGCCTGGCCTGGATCGAACACCAGGTTCCAGCTATGCAGGGATACAGCGCTTGGAATCAGAAACAAGGAATGCTCTGCCAACAGACCGTCGCCAAATTGCTGCTGGCCGGCGCCGGGAATGCCCGGCCGCAGCCAGTTCGCGTTTGGAATATCGTCGATTTTCACCACATGAAGCTTCGACGGATCGGTAATCTCGAATGCGGTCAGCACGTGGCGGACCGTATCAAGCGTCCGAAACCCCTTGTGGACGGCCACCTCAAGAATGGCGGTCGAGGGGTCAATGGAGGCGTACACGGCCCTCACACCTTTGCTATTCCACCTTCCTCCGAGCTTGAAGGCACCCTCGCCGCTGTCCCAGGTCGCCTGAAAGCGCTGATGGTCAAGCCTCCAGCCGAGGACATCTCCTTTTCCAAGAGAACCCGGCAATGGCGTCACGCGTAGACACCGTAGTCGAGGCGCTCGAGAAATTCCTGTACAAGGATAGTCCCCGGCGCGGTGGCCAGCAGATCGATCGGCCTCCGGTCGTCTAGACCCATGGCCGGCTCAATCATCCATTTTTCGGCCGCTTCCTGAGTTCCAAGAACGGATGTGGCCTTGGTGAGAACCCTGGCGAAATTCCAGGTTCTGGAGCCCTGCTCCCGATTGAGGGTCCTGGAGTGATCCGATTTGTGCCGCTGAAATGTGCGCTCGCTCATGCCGAATGCCGCCTCGAAGGCATCTGCATCAATGACTGTCAGTTGCCCGACAAGACTTTCCAGGGCCTGGCTCGGAATTCCATGCAGTATCATTTCGTGTGCCTCGAGCGGACTGGATAAGGAGAATCCGAGAACCTTCTGCCCGCCGAACAGATCGACCAGTCGTTCGAACTCCGGCTCCATGCGCGGTGCTTCGGCAAATCCCGTTGGAAAACTGGTCATGCTATTTCTCCGTCACGTGTCGCTTTATTTACGACATGTGTCTATGCTTTTCAAGCCGGTGCTTTTCAAATGAAGGGCGATTGCCTGGCCCATCGCTGGCATCGTTAGTCACGCCCGCATTGACGTTGTCCTCCATTCCGCTACCCTCTGCGCTCGAAGCGGCCGCTCAAGAGCCGCGTCGAGGAGACTGGGAGAGAGCGGCATGATCCTGACCCTGGCGCTGCTGGCGGGCCTTGTCTTTGCCTGGCTGCTGATCGGCGCGATCGAGACCTTCCGGCTCGACCTGCGCTTTACCCAGGCCCTGCTCTACGTGCCGTTCAAGCTCGCCTACCGCATCGACGACGGCCGCATCCGCATCGCCCGCGGCGCAAAGACGCCGGTCATCTATGTCATCTCGCATCAGTCGCGGCTGGAGCCGGCGCTGATGCTGTCGCTGCTGCCCGACGACACGCTGCATATCCTCGACGAGGCTTCCGCCCGCTCGCCCTGGCTGGAGCCGTGGCGCGAGCTTGGCCGCACCATCGCCTTCAACGCCGAACATGTCTTCGTCAGCCGCCGGCTGGTGCGGGTGCTAAAAGGCAAGGGCCGGCTCGCCGTCTATCTGCCCGACGACGTCGAGCCCGACATGAAGTCGTTCCGGCTGTTTCGCGCCGTCACCCGCATCGCCATGCAGGCCGATGCCCGCATCGTGCCGATCTTCGTCGCCGGCGCGCGCGATCTGCCGGTGTCGCTGACGCCGAAGGAGAAAGCACCCCGTCACTGGTTCCAGCGCCTGTCGATCAGCGTGCTGGAGCCGATGACGATCGCCGAACTGGTGGCGCGCAACCCCGACATGGCTTCCAACACCAATGCGCTGTTCGACCGCTATGCCGAGGCGCGGCTCTATGGCACCAATCTCGACCGCGGCCTGTTCCTGGCGATGCGCGACGCCGCCGACCGCATCGGCCCGTCGCAGCCGATCATCGAGGACGTGATCTCGGGCTCGCTCAGCTACCGCAAGATGTTCATCGGCGCGCGCGTGCTCGGCCGCCGCTTCGAGGCGGTGACGGCGCCCGGCGAAGCGGTCGGCGTGCTTTTGCCCAACGCCAATGGCGTGGTGCTGTCCTTCGTCGGCCTGATCTCGGCGGGGCGCGTGGCGGCGATGATCAACTACACCGCCGGGCCGGCCAGCGTGACCGCCGCCGTCCGCACCGCCGTCATCCGGACGGTGGTTTCCTCCCGCGCCTTCATCGAGAAGGCAGCCATCGACGACGTCGTCGCCGCGGTCGAGGCGGGCGGGGCAAAAATGCTCTGGCTGGAGGATATCCGCGCCAGCGTGACGACCTTGGACAAGGTTGCGGCCGCGCTTTTGTGGCGGTTGCCGCTGCAGCGGCAGCTGGCCTCGAAGCCGGCCGTCATCCTGTTCACGTCCGGCTCGGAAGGCACGCCGAAAGCGGTGGTGCTGTCCAACCGCAATCTGCTCGCCAATGTCATGCAGGCCGAGGCGCGCGTCTCGGTCTCTCCGGCCGACATCCTCCTCAACGTGCTGCCGGTGTTCCATTCCTTCGGCCTGACCGGCGGCACCATCCTGCCGCTGGTGCTGGGGATAAAGCTGTTCCTCTACCCCTCGCCGCTGCACTACAAGATCATCCCGGAGATCGCCCGCAAGGTGAAGCCGACGGTGATGTTCGGCACCGACACTTTCCTCGCCAATTATGCCCGCACCGCCAAGGACGGCGATTTCTCCAGCCTGCGCTTCGTGGTGGCCGGCGCCGAGGCCGTGAAACCGGAAACGCGGCGCACCTATCGCGACCGCTTCCAGGCTTCGATCGTCGAAGGTTTCGGGCTGACCGAGGCCGCCCCCGTGGTGGCGGTCAACACCGCCATCCATGGCCGCGACGGCACGGTCGGACGGCCACTGCCGGCGATCCGCATGAAGCTCGAGCCGGTCGAAGGCATAGCCGAGGGCGGCCGGCTGTGGCTCGATGGCCCCAACATGATGATGGGCTATATGACCGCCGACCGTCCCGGCGAATTGCAGCCGCTGGAAGGCTGGCACGACACCGGCGACATCGTGTCGGTCGACCGCGACGGCTTCATCACCATTCGCGGCCGGGCCAAACGCTTCGCCAAGATCGCCGGCGAGATGGTCTCGCTCGGCGCGGTCGAGATGCTGGTGCAGTCGCTGTGGCCGGAGGAACGCCATGCGGCGGTGGCCGTGCCCGACAAAAGGCGCGGCGAGCGCATCGTGCTGGTTACCACCGCCGACGACGCCAGCGCCGAGCAGTTGCGCCAATTCGGCAAGAAAGCCGGCGCTGCGGAGCTGATGGTGCCCAACGACATCATCAAGGTGGATGAGATCCCGGTGCTGGGCTCCGGCAAGACGGACTACGTCTTGGCGCGCAAGCTGGCGATCGATCGGCTGGGGCTGGGGGTGGCGGCGTAGGCGCGTCACTCTTCTGCTGGTTCTGAATACGTTGCCTGGCGCCACCTTGGCCGCGCCTTCATGCCGCACGCCATCGAGTGGACAATCTCAGGTGAGTGACCATTTACTTACCTTAGAAAACGCAACGCGAGGAGGAGACCATGGCAAAGATCCTTGTCACCGGCGGCACCGGGCACCTCGGGCGCGATCTGGTGCCGACCCTGATCAAATCGGGGCATGGCGTCAGACTACTGGCCAGAAAAGCACAACCAGACATGGCCGTTGAGTGGGCAATTGGCGATCTGGCGACCGGAGACGGCCTGGAGGACGCACTGCTTGGCATCGACACCGTCGTGCATGCCGCGACTCTATCGCCTATCGCCAAGCGAGGCATGCGGCTCGTCGACTTCTTCTCCAGCCCGTCTGATGTCGACGTCGACGGCACGCGGCAACTGCTTGCCGCTTCGCAACGAGCTGGCATTGCCCATTTCATCTTTGTGTCGATCGTCGGCCTGGAAAGCAGCACCCTACCCTACAGTCGAGTGAAGCTGGCGGGCGAGCGCTTGGTGCGCGAGTCGTCGCTTTCCTGGTCTGTCATCCGCGCAACGCCGTTCTACTACCTTCTGGCAAAGATGCTTGGCGGGTTGACATGGCTGCCGGTTTGGCCGCTGCCGACGTCTGCGTCGAACCCGGTCGATACGCGCGACGTCGCCACCTACATCGCGCAGGCCGTCGATGACGGGAAACGCGGCATGCGGCCCGAGATCGGAGGCCCTGACATGATGCCGTTCTCGACCTTCGGCAGGCGATATCGAGATGCGTTGGGCCTCCGCCGTCTGGTAGTGCCGTTACCGGTCAGCCGGAGAATAAGCCTTGCCATGGGTCTGGTCGAGACGGCCGAGCACCTTGGCAAAAGACACTGGACGGACTGGCTTTCAGAGCACGAACGTCGGTCGTGACCATATCGATGTCGGCGGACTTCGCTGACGCGATGTTATCCTCGGTCGCGAGTCCCAACAAGACAGAGCAACACAAAGGAAAGACAATGAAGCCGCCCTCAAACGGACGCGAACGGATCCTTCGTGAGGCCATTCGGCTGTTTGCCGATCGCGGATACGACCGCACGAGCATTCCCGAGATACAGGCCGCGGCAGGGCTGTCGCGGGGTTCGGGCGCTCTCTACAAGCACTACCCGTCGAAAGAGGCGCTGCTCACCGAGGCGATCGACCAGTTTGTCGGCATCGCGCGCGAGGGGCGGACGGAGCTTGATGAGACATCATTGCCGATAGATCAAAAAGCGCGGCAACTCGTCGAGGGCATGCTGGCACGGCTCGGCGCCAACCGCGACGTGCTCAGGATTCTGTGGCGCGATCTGGAGCATTTTCCGGGTCTCAAGGCCACGGCACGGGACGAGATCATGCAAAGGACATATCTCGCCGTCGCGGAGTGGCTGCAAGAGCATCAGGAGAGCGGCCAGCTACGCCCTCATGACAGCGAAGCCGTGTCTGCCGTCATCGTCGGCAGCGCCGCCATGTTTCGCGTCTTTGAAGCGATCTGGGGCGAGCGCGCGATCGACATCAGCGACGAACGCTTCGCGTTGGCGTGGAGCGATCTGCTTCTGCGCGGACTGCAACCTTAACCGATATCCGAAGGCGGCACCTTCTCGCCTTCGCGCATGGCTCGCTTCGAATAAGCGCGCACGGAGAACGGCAGGAACAGCAGATACCCCGCGACGGAAGCCGTCAGCGTGTACCAGGGATAGGTCATCAGGAGCAGGATGTAGAGCACGACGCCAAGGATGATCGGCAGCACCCTGTCGCCCGGCACCTTGACGCTCTTGCCGGAATAGACCGGCAGCCGGCTGACCAAAAGGAAGGCGACCAGCACGGTGAAGCCGGTGGCGATGAAGGCGACCGGACGGCTTGGCTCGATGCCCAGTCGCAGGAAGGACAAATAGAGCGGCAGCATGACCAGCACAGCGCCCGCCGGCGCCGGCACGCCGACGAAATACTCGGTCTGCCATGCCGGCTGGTCGTGGTCTTCGGTGAGCACGTTGAAGCGGGCAAGCCGCATGCCGCAGGCGATGGTGAACAGAAGGGCGGCAATCCAGCCCGGCGATCCGGCGCGGTCGAGCAAGTAGGCATAGAGCACCAGCGCCGGCGCGACGCCGAAATTGACGATGTCGGCCAGCGAATCCATCTGCGCGCCGAATTTCGAGGTCGCCTTCAGCATGCGCGCCAGCCGCCCGTCGATGCCGTCGAGAAAAGCGGCGAGCAGCACCATGACCACCGCCGTCTCGAAGCGGTTCTCGAAGGCGAAGCGAATGCCGGACAGGCCGGCGCAGATGGCAAGCACCGTCACCAGATTGGGCAGCACCATGCGCATCGGGATCTCGCGGATGCGCGGACCGCCGCTGGCATGGGCCTCGAACTTCTTGAAGGGCGCGCCCACCGTTCAGGAAATCCTGACCAGTGGCGTGACCGCCGTGCCGCCGAATTCGGCCAGCACCGTCTCGCCGCCCACCGCCGTCTGGCCGACCGCGACGCGCGGCACGGCGTTCTTCGGCAAAAAGACGTCGACGCGCGAGCCGAAACGGATCAGGCCGAAACGCTCGCCGATGGCGATGGTGCCGCCCTGCTCGGCCCAGCAGACGATGCGGCGCGCCACCAGGCCGGCGATCTGGACAGCGGCGATCGTGCCGTTGGGGCTGTCGATGACCAGGCCGTTGCGCTCGTTCTCCGAGCTTG
>JAEKLU010000084.1 GCA_019509685.1 Mesorhizobium sp.
GGTTGCTGTTCGCTTAGCGCCAAGGTCTGCTCTGTCGGTTCGGCCTGCTCGGCCGTATCGGGTTCGATCGGCGGATCCGCGTCGGGCTCGGCCTTGTCGGCGACAGGGTCGGTCACCGGGTTCGGATCGACAGGCGTTTCCTCGGCGGCGTTGGGCGGGATAGGGCTGATCGTATCCAGCACGTCCGGGTCTTCCGGCACAGGCGGCGCACTGACGAGCGGCACCATATCGACCGTCAATGCCGGCGGCGGGCCGCCGTCGGCCGTGTCGGTGAAGCTCAGATTCTGCACCGCATAGGCGACCGCCACATGCGCGGCCAGAATGATCGCGGCAGCGCTTGTCCACAAACCGGCTTCGCGCATGCCGAAGCGGGATCGAGAGGATAGGGTGGCGATCGTTTGCGTCATGGAGCCGGGCTTCCGCCCACGGCTGGCGCGGCTCCAGCAGGCGCGGAAGGAGCTGCATCGCCCGCGCCGGATGCCGTCTCCAGCCCGACCAGCGCCACCTTCAGGTAGCCGGCATGGCGCAGCAGGTTCATCGCCTCCATCAGATCGCCATAGCCGACCGTCTTGTCGGCGCGCAGGAAGATGCGCGTCTGCTTATCGCCCTTGGTTCTTGAGTCGAGCACGGCGGCAAAGGCCGGGCGCGGCACGCTGTCATTGCCGATCGCCAGCGTCAGGTCGCTTTTCAGCGTCAGGAACAGCGGCATCTCGGGCCGTGGCGCCGGCGTCGCCGTCGATCCCGGCAGGTCGACATTGACATCGACGGTCGCGAGCGGGGCCGCGACCATGAAGATGATCAAAAGCACCAGGATCACGTCGATGAACGGCGTGACGTTGATGTCGTGGGTTTCCTCGAGATCGTCGCCGGCCGTTTCGCGTATTCGCGTTGCCATCGCCGTTTACTCCGCCGCGAGCGCCGCTGCCGGCGGCACCGTGCGGAAGTCGAGATCGCGGCTGACCAGGCGCTCGACGCCGGCCGAGGCGTCGGCGAGGATCTGCTTGTAGCCGGCTATCGAGCGCGCGAAGACGTTGTAGATGACCACGGCGGGAATGGCCGCCACCAGGCCCATGGCAGTGGCAAGCAGCGCCTCGGCGATGCCCGGCGCCACCACCGCCAGGTTGGTGGTCTGCGCCTGCGAGATGCCGATGAAGGCGTTCATGATGCCCCATACGGTGCCGAACAGGCCGACGAAGGGCGCTGTCGAGCCGATGGTGGCGAGCAGGCCGGTGCCGCGCGACATGCGCCGCGAGGCTGCCGCCTCGATGCGCGACAGCCGCGATGCGACGCGCTCCTTCAGGCCATCGCCAGAGGCATGGTCGAGCGCGCCGGCCGAAAGTGCTGCCTCTTCCTCGGCGGCCCGCACCAGAAGCGCGCCTGGACCGCCGCTATGGCCAAGCGCACGGCCGGCCTGCATCAGCGTCGCGGCGTCGCCGATCGCGTTGGCGGCGCGGCGGGCTCGGAGCTTGCCGCCGAAGATCTCCAGCGATTTGGCGAGCCAGATCGTCCAGGTGACCAGCGACGCGAAGGCGAGGCCGACCATCACCGCCTTCACGACGATGTCGGCGGCCATGAACATGCCCCATGGCGACAAATCATGCGGCAGCGTCAGCGAAATGGCGGAAGGTTCCTCGTTCGGGATCGTGTTCGGAGCCGGCTGGGTTGCCGGCGCCGCTGCGCCGGCGGGTGCCTGAACCACAGGTGTGGCCGGTGTCCGGGCCGCAGGCGCTGGCGTGACCGGAGCGCCGATGGCGGGCGCTGCCGGCTGTTGAACGCGCGGTTGTGTGGCAGGGGCCGGCGCCGCTGGCTGCTCCTGCGCCGTGGTGATACCGGCCGAAAGAATGAGAGATGCGGCCAGCGCCGCGAAAAGACCGTTCCGGGACAAGGCTCGTCCTCGCTTCATCATTGTACGTAACCAATAGGCTGGCCGGTGACGGGGTGTCTCAGCACGCCCATCTCGACGCCGAAAATCTCCTTGAGCACGTCGCCCTGCATGATCTCGGCGGGCGTGCCGCGTCTCAAGAGCCGGCCTTCCTTCAGCGCGATCAGCTCGTCGCAATAGCGCGCCGCCATGTTGGGGTCGTGCAGCACCACGACGACGCACAGGTCGCGCTTGCGGCTGAGCTCCTTGACCAGCGCCAGCACCTCGACCTGATGGGCGATGTCGAGCGCCGAGATCGGCTCGTCGAGCAGCATGACGCCGGCATTCTGCGCCACCAGCATGGCGAGCCAGGCGCGCTGCCGCTCGCCGCCGGAGAGCTCGTCGACCAGGCGGTCGGCGAAACCGGTCATGTCGGTGAGCACCAGCGCTTCCTCGACATGCTGCCTGTCCTGCGGCCCGAAGCGGCCAAGGGCGCCGTGCCAGGGATAGCGGCCGAGCGATGCCAGCTCGCGCACTGTCATGCCGGTCACCGCCGGCGTCGTCTGCGGCAGATAAGCCAGCGCCCGCGCCAGCTCGCGCGCGCCCCAACCCGCCAGCGGGCGTTCGGCGAAGCGGATGTCGCCGGAGCTTGCCGGCTGCTGCCGCGCCAGGAGCTTGACCAGCGTCGACTTGCCGGAGCCGTTATGGCCGATCAGCCCATAGACGCGCGAGCGCTGCAACTCCAGCGAGACCGGCCCGAGCAATATGCGCTCGCCGACCGCAAAACTCACGGCGTCGACCTGAAAGGCTTTCTCGGCATCCGTTGCGGCCAACATCATCTCCAAGGCAGCTCTCGCCATTCAAGCTTGAGCACGAGCGGATGCCGGTTGACTATGAAACATGACTTTACTAGTCAACTATAAAGGTGATTGCGCCGATCAACAAATTGCGGTGGCATCCCTTGCACAGGGAATTGCTGGGCGTCGGCGGCGTCTATCGGCGCCTGCATGACGCCCAGCATCTGGCGCAGGCATAGTGACCGCGCTGGACGGCGGCGCGCCTCCCAGCCACCATGGTAGAGAGCACAAGCAGCAAGAACCGGGGCAAGCCACCGATGATCAAGGCGATACCGTTCGACTTCCCCTATGATGGCCGCCTGGTGCCACGGCACACGGCGCTGTTAGCCATCGACCTGCAGGAGGATTTCCTGTCGCCGAACGGCTATTTCGCCAGGAAGGGCTACGACCCCTCGCCGCTGCGCGCCATCCTGCCGACGGTGAACCGGCTGATGAGCGCGGCGCGTGCGGCCGGCGTCACCATCGTCCACACCAGGCAGGGCTACCGCGCCGACATGGCGGACATGACGCCTTACGAGACATGGCGCCGCAAGCGCTCGGGCCTGGACGGCACCGATGTCCTGCTGCGCTCCGGCCCCGGCTTCCAGATTGTCGCCGATATCGAGGTGAGGCCCGAAGACATCGTCATCGACAAGACCTGCAACAGCGCCTTCACCTATACCGATCTCGAGCTGGTGCTGCGCGCGCGGGACATCACGCATCTGCTGTTCACCGGCTGCACGACCGATGTGTGCGTGCACACCACGTTGCGCGAGGCCTGCGACCGCAATTTCCAATGCCTGACGATTTCCGACGCCTGCGCCAGCGGCGACCAATATGCCCACGAAGCCGCGCTGCATATGGTGACGGTCGAGGACGGCGTGTTCGGCGCGCTCGCGGATTCCCAAGCGGTTATCGCGGCGCTGTCCAAGTTCACGAGCGCCGCGCGGTAGGTTCCAATCAGACCGGAGCGCGGGCTTCCGACGGCACCGCAAATGTCGCGGGCTGGGGAAGCTCGGCCTCACGCCGCGCCAGCGAGTTCGAGACCAGCGTGATCGTCTCATGTCCGATGCGGCTGATCTCGTTCGGGCGGTCGATGCCGCTGACCATGAACTCCTCGATGCCCAGCGCGGCATAAGGCAACAGCGCCAGGGCGATCCGCGCCGGCGGTCCGGCGATGTCGACCGCTTTATGATCGGCGATACCTGTCCAGCCCTCGGGGCGAATGCGCACAGGAAGCGCGAACCGTAGCTTGCCGGCACGGCCATGCTCGGCGGCGGCACTGCGCGCGCGCTCGATCAGCCGGCGGGTCTCTTCGGGCGTGCCGGGGGCAAGCTCGAAGATGTCGGCATGCCGTCCAGCGACTTTCAGCGCGGTGCCGGACTGGCCGCCAAGGCGGATGGCGAGGTCGGCGCCATGCGGCCCCTTGCGAGGCACGAAGCCGCCTTTGACGCTGTAGAAGGCGCCTTCGTGGTCGAAAGGCCTGTCGTTCGACCACAGGCGCTTCAACAGCACCAGATATTCGTCGATGCGCTGCCAGACCACGCTGTGGCCGATCGGCCGCGCCTCGGCATCGCTGTCTTCCAGCGGCTCGCTCAGCATGCGAAGCGACAAGCGGCCGCCGCCGCTGCGGTCGAGCGCCGCCAGCTGCCTTGCCGCCACAGTCGGCTCGATCACGCCTGCCCAATGCGTCAGCACCACTTCGAGCGAGCCGGTGCGGTCGAGCGTCTGGGCGGCGATATCCATGTTTGTCAGAAGTCCGGCCGAATCGTCGACGACCAGCTTGCGGAAACCGGCGTCCTCGATCAGCGACAGCCTGGTCGCGGTCTCGGCGAAATCATAGAAGAAGCTGCCGTCGGCAGACTTTCCGGGAACATGCGTGAACTCGATCGGCATTGCCATCGCCTCCATCACGTTGATCACCCCGCTTCGAAAACCCTCGAATTGAACGCATGCGCAGGCATGCGACCGTACGCCGGTTTAATACCGGTCTTCAGCTCAGATTACTCAACTCAGATTGTTATTGGTGCGGAGCCTTTGGCTCCGATGCGGTCACGGAATGAGACCGAGAACCACCGCGCCGGTGAACACAAAGGCGAGCGCGAAGACGAGATAGGCGAAGGTGCCGCCATAGGCGGGCCTCCAGCTTTGGTGGGCGGTCAGCCTCTGGCCCTTGCGCTGAGCGTTCTGGATGTAGGTCATGGTCGAGCCTCCGTCACGGCCATTAATCTATAAAGTTAGTAGACTTTGTCGATTGCTATTTTTCGACGATTTTTGGAACGAATTTCTCAGATTCATGAAAGCGGTGGTTTTCTGTGCCCTGATGGGCGTGGAATATCCGAGCTTCCCGTGGCCTCAATCGGGCTCAAAATGGCGCGAAATCAGCCGATTGCGGCAGGCTCCAGGCCCAACATCCGGGCGTTCGAGTGGCCTTGGCCGTCCCCCGCGCGAAAGATAGCATCGCTTGAACACGGCCACGCGGCTTGAAAGGGAAAAGTGAGATGGGTGCAAGACTGGCGGGCAAGGTCGCCATTGTCTCGGGCGGCGCAACGGGCATGGGCGGGGCGGCTTCCGAGCTGTTCGCAGCCGAAGGCGCCAAGGTGGCGATCATCGACCGCAATGGCGAGGCGGCGGCCGCGACCGCTGCCGCGGTCCGCGCGCGAGGCCATGTGGCGGAGCATTTCGTCGCCGATGTTTCCGACGAGGGGCAGGTCGAAGCGGCGGTGAAGGCGGCCACGGCAAAGCTCGGACCGGTCACGGTGTTGTTCAACCACGCCGGCACGATCGTCATCAAACCCTTCCTGGAGACGACGCTCCAGGAATGGGACTGGCTGCATGCCGTCAATGTGCGCTCGATGTTTTTGATGACGCGCGCGGTGTTGCCCGGCATGATTGCGGCGGGGGGCGGCTCGATCGTTTGCACCTCGTCGATCTCGGCGGTGGCGGCCACGCCCAACGAAGTGCTTTACGACACGACGAAAGGCGCCTGCCACATGTTCGCCCGCGCCATCGCGGTCGAATTCCGCGACCGCAACATCCGCTGCAACGCCGTCTGTCCCGGCTTCATTCGCACGCCGCACGGCCTGCGCGAGGTGGCCGACCTCGGCAAGCTCGGCGTCGATGTTTCCGATGCGGCGCTGGCGGCGCAGCAGGGGCGGATCGGCGAGCCGGAAGAGGTGGCCAAGGCAGCGCTTTATCTGGCCAGCGACGAGTCCAGCTTCGTCAACGGTGCGCATCTGTTCGTGGATAATGGCTTTACGGCGATGTGAGGCATCCTACAGCTTGGCGCCCTTCCTCTACCCCGTCGATCGGGGGAGAGGTGTCGAGCGCAGCTCGACGGAGTGGGGGTCGACCGTTGGCGCGGTGCGGGAAGATTCTATGCAAACATCCGTCGGTGACGGTTGCCAGGTGGTTCCCCCACTCCGTCGCCGCTTCGCGGCGCCACCTCACCCCCCTCCGGAGGGAGAGGAAGGGAGCTACCGTTCCTCTAGCCTGAACGGTTTCAACAACGCCGATGGCGCCATCGCATTGCGCGACATCACAGCCATCGCAACGATGGTGAAGATGAAAGGCAGCATCAGGAAGGCTTCATAGGGGATATGGCCGAGCCCGCTCGCCTGCATCCTGAGCTGCAGCGCATCGACGAAAGCGAAGAGCAGTGCGGCACCCGCCGAGCGCCACGGGTCCCAGCGGCCGAACACGACCAAAGCGATCGCCACCCAGCCGCG
>JAEKLU010000381.1 GCA_019509685.1 Mesorhizobium sp.
ATGGCGCGGGCGGCGCGCATGATTGCCTCGTAGCCGGTGCAGCGGCAGAGATTGCCTTGCAGCACCTTTTCGATCGCCGCGTTCGACGGGTCCGGCGACTTCATCCACAAGCCGTAGAGCGACATGACGAAGCCCGGCGTGCAGAAGCCGCATTGCGAACCGTGGAAATCGACCATCGCCTGCTGCACCGGGTGCAACTGGCCAGGCGCGCCGCGCAGATGCTCGACCGTTACGACATGGGTGCCGTCGAGCGAACCGAGGAAACGGATGCAGGCGTTGACGCTTTCATAAACCAGCTTGCCGGCGGACAATTTTCCGACCAGGACCGTGCAGGCGCCGCAATCGCCCTCGGCGCAGCCTTCCTTGGTGCCGCGCAGCGAGCGGTCGAGCCGCAGCCAGTCGAGCAAGGTCGTGTCGGGTGCCACCGAAGACAGCACGACATCCCTGCCATTGAGGATGAAACGGATTTCGTTGCGGATATTGACCTTGGCCATGCCTCAACTCCCCCTGTAGGTCGAATAGCCGTAGGGCGAGATCAGAAGGGGCACATGATAGTGCACCGCCTCCGCCATGCCGAAGCGGATCGGCACCCTGTCGAGGAAAGCCGGCTCGGGCAGCTTTGTTCCCTGGCCACGCAGATAGTCGCCCGCCGCAAAGATCAGCTCGTATTCGCCGATGCGGAAGTCGCCGCCGACAAGCAACGGCGCATCGCAGCGGCCGTCGGCATTGGTCGCGACCGTCTTGAGAAGCGTGCGGGCGGGACCGTCGAGACGGTAAAGAGCGATCGACAGGCCCGCCGCCGGCTTGCCGGTCGCCGTGTCGAGAACATGGGTCGTCAGGCGTCCGCCATCGGCTTTCGACGTCTCTGCCATTGGCCGCCTCCCTTTCCCAGTTGAACGAACTGGCTGGTACAATCGAACACAAGTGATGAATTGTGCGCCAATTAAAGGCGATGCATAAGTCCCGGTCGAGCGGAGTGCGACAAAAACACTTTCAAAAATTTTCGGGGGAATGCGAGAAGCACCCTTTCGATATCCTGATCATACTTCGGGCGGTGCCCCGCGGGAGGGACGATGCGTTACGAAAGAGACATGCGCGGCTACGGAGCCAATCCGCCGGATCCGAAATGGCCTGGCGGAGCGCATGTCGCGGTGCAGTTCGTCGTCAACTACGAAGAGGGCGGCGAGAACTGCGTGCTGCACGGCGACAAGGCTTCGGAAGCCTTCCTGTCGGAAATCGTCGGCGCCGCGGCCTGGGTGGGCCAGCGCCACTGGAACATGGAATCGATCTACGAATACGGGGCGCGGGCCGGTTTCTGGCGGCTGCTGCGCCTGTTCAGCGAGAGCCAGGTGCCGGTGACCTGCTACGGCGTCGCCACCGCGTTGGCACGCTCGCCCGACCAGGTGACGGCCATGCAGGAGGCCGGCTGGGAGATCGCCTCGCACGGGCTGAGATGGATCGACTACCGCGACCACAGCGCCGAGGACGAACGCCGCGACCTCGAAGCCGCGATCAGGCTGCATTACGAAGTCACGGGCCAGCGCCCAACCGGCTGGTATACGGGCCGCACCTCGGTCAACACGGTGCGGCTGGTCGCCGACGAAGGCGGCTTCGACTACGTCTCCGACTCCTATGACGACGAACTGCCCTACTGGTTCGAGCATGCGGGCGGCACGCAGCTCATCATCCCCTATACGCTCGACGCCAACGATATGCGCTTCGCCACGCCGCAAGGCTTCAACTCGGGTGACCAGTTCTTCGCCTACCTCAAGGACAGTTTCGACACGCTCTATGCCGAGGGCAAGGCGGGCCGGCCGC
>JAEKLU010000085.1 GCA_019509685.1 Mesorhizobium sp.
CGACCGGCGTCACGCGCTTGTTCAGCATATCGACAAGCATGTGCGTCAGCTGCGGGCTTGCCGCCTCGTAGGACATGGTGTTGGCGCGGATCGCCATGATGGCGCGCACCAACGCTTCTTCCTGCAGCTCCGGTCCGTAGCCGCGGTTCACGCCGCCCTTGAAGCGGGCGAGTTGCTGATCCTGGAGAAGCTTTGTGTTTTCGGGCGAGGTCGGATCGCCGGAAAAGATCACCGTTTCGCGCTGGTCACCGGCGCCGCGGTTGAACCAGTAGATCGTCACCCCTTCGGCGGCGCCTTCCAGCAGTAGGCCGTAAGCGTCGGCCGAACGCTGCAGCGCCTCCGGGCTGAGCTCGACCTTGGCGCCGTGGCGCGCAATGTCGATGACCTGATCGATGGTCAAATCATGCCCGGTCAACGTGATCGTCTTGCCGGCCGCCGTCTCGAAAATGGGTTGGTAGGTCGTCGCCGCCTCGAAGGCTTGTGCTGGTGGCGCGGCGAGAGCCGCCATGAGCGTGAGGGTACAGAGAAGAAGTTTTGGCTTTCGGTCCAGCATGACGGCTCCCATTCGAGCTAGGGTTCAGGAACGAGTTCACCCATTGGAAATTTTGTTTCCTAGAAAACTAGCCGCTCGAAAGGACCTGTCAACGAAGGATGATCTTAGGACCGACGGAGAGGGCGACGTGGCCCTATCGGGCCATGGCGTGGTATTCGGCGTTCGGCCGCATGTCGATCGCGGCGGCCACGCGGTTGGACATATTGAAGAACGCTGCGGTCGAGGCGATGTCCCAGATGTCGCGATCGGTAAAGCCAACCTGGCGCAGCGCGGCCCGGTCGGCCTCGACGATCCGGGCCGGCTCTTCGGTCAGCTTGACGGCGAATTCCAGCATCGCCGTCTGCTTCGGTGAAAGATCGGCGGCGCGGAAATTCATCACCATCATCTCGCCAAGCGCCGGCGCGCCGGACAATTGGCGCACGGCCGCGCCATGCGCGGTCAGGCAGTAATAGCAATGATTGATCGAGGAGACGACGACGGCGATCATCTCGCGCTCCAGCTTCGACAGGCCGGAATCGCCCAGCATCAAATCGTTGTACATGTCGGTGAAGGCGCGCAGCTTCTTCTCGTCGAAGGCGTAGGCCAGAAGCACGTTGGGCACGAGGCCGAGCTTCTCCTGGCATTTGGCGAAATAGGCCTTGGTTGCCTCGCTGAGTTCCGCCTGGACCAGGTCAAGCGCGGTTACTTTGCCGGTCATATCGTCTCTCCTTGTCGGATGGTGGCGTCGGTTCGAATTTTTTAAAGCGTCGTCAAACCTTTGTCGCCAAACAGCGCTCATCTGGCTACCATAGTGACAAAAGCATGCCACGGGAGGGAATAAGCGTCATGGCCAGCGTGAAATCCAAGCCGAAGAGGAAAGCCGTCGCCGCTGCCAAGGCGCAGGAGAGACCCGCAAGGCTTGCCGACTATCTGCTCGCCCGCGCGCCGGCGGAAGACGTTGCCGCCTATGATGTGGCCGACCTCGAGCGCGCCGCCGAGCTCGCCGGCCTCGCGGTCGCCCGCCACAAGAAGGGCGAAAGCGTCGTCGCCGTCGAAGCCGATCCGGGCGTCGCCTGCGACGGCCGGCCGGTATCGGTCATTACCGTCGTCAACGACAACATGCCGTTCCTGTTCGATTCGATCCTCGGCGAAATCACCGAGGCGTCCGGCGAGCCGACGCTGGTCACCCATCCGATCGTCACTGTCCGCCATGGCAAGTCCGGCGTCGAGGTGCTGAGCGACAGCGGCAAGGAAGACGACGACCATGACCGGCTGAGCGTCGTCCATGTCCACATTCCCCGGTTGAACGCCGAACAGGCGGCAAATCTCACCGAGCGGCTGCGCAAGATGCTGTCCCAGGTCCGCGCCGCTGTCGTCGACTGGAAGCGCATGCTCGCCCGCCTCGACCAGGCGATCTCGGAATTCCGCTATTCGGCGGTGCCGCTCGACAAGAAGAGCGTCGCCGAGGCGATCGCTTTCCTCGAATGGCTGCGCGACGACAATTTCACCTTCCTCGGCATGCGCGAGTTCAAATATGTCGGCGGCGAGGAAAGCGGCAACCTGGAGCGCGCCGACAAGCCTGGCCTCGGCATTCTGTCCGATCCGGACGTGCTGGTTCTGCGGCGCGGCACTGAGGCGGTGACGACGACGCCGGAAATCCGCGCCTTCCTGCACGGGCCGGAGCCGCTGATCGTCACCAAGGCCAATGCCAAGTCGCTGGTCCACCGCCGCATCTATCTCGATTACATCGGCATCAAGACCTACACGGCCAAAGGCGCGCTCGCCGGCGAGCTGCGCATCGTCGGCCTGTTCACCTCGACCGCCTACACGCGCTCGGTGATGAAGATCCCTTATCTGCGCTCGAAGGCCGAGACCGTGATTTCGAAATCCGGCTTCGATCCGCACGATCATTCCGGCAAGGCGCTGATCAACATTCTGGAAGGCTATCCGCGCGACGAGCTGTTCCAGGTTCCCATCCCTATCCTGCGCAAGCACGCCAGCGCCATTCTGGGGCTGATCGAACGACCGCGCGTCAGGGCGCTGGTGCGCGTCGACCAGTTCGACCGCTTCGTCTCGATCCTCGTCTTCGTGCCGCGCGACCGCTATGACAGCGTCGTGCGCGAGAAGGTCGGCACCTATCTCAAAACCGTGTTCGAGGGCCGGCTGTCGGCCTATTATCCGGCCTTCCCCGAGGGCGGCCTGGCGCGCGTTCATTTCATCATCGGCCGCTCAGGCGGCAAGACACCGAAGGTCGAGCAGGCAACCATCGAAGCGGCGATCCGCGACATCGTCCGCACCTGGGAGGATGCTCTTTCCGATGCGGCCGAACAGGCAGGCAGCGATCCGGCGCTGAAAGCAATTGCGGCGCGTTTTCCCGAAAGCTATCGCGATTCCTTCTCGGCCGCCGTGGCGCTCACCGACGCCGGGCGTATCGCGGGGATCAACGCCGCCAACCCGATCGCCATCGATTATTATCGCCATGCCGACCAGAAGCCGCATCAGGCGGCGCTGAAGATCTACCATTTCGGCAGTCCGGTGGCGCTGTCGCGGCGCGTGCCGGTGCTGGAAAACATCGGCTTCCGCGTCATCAGCGAGCGCACCTTCGAGGTCGGCCTAGACGGCGGCGATACTGTCTTCGTGCACGACATGGAGCTCGAGAACAGCTACGGCAAGCCGATCGATCTCACCGACGGCGGGGCGCTGTTCGAGGATGCGTTCCTGTCGGTGTGGCGCGGCGACGTCGACAATGACGGTTATAACGGCCTTGCCCAGACCGCCGGCCTGTGGTCGGGCGAGGTCACCATCCTGCGCGCCTATGGCCGCTATCTGCAGCAGGCCGGCATTCCGCAGAGCCAGGATTTCATCGCCGCCGCGCTCAACCGTTATCCGGAGATCGCACGCGGCCTGCACGCGCTGTTCGTCGCCCGGCTCGGTCCGACCGCGGAGGGCGACGGCGTGGTCGCCGCCAAACACCTCAAAGCCAAGATCAAGGATGCGCTGGAAGAGGTGCCGAACATCGACGACGACACCATCATCCGCCGCTACCTCAATCTAATCGAAGCCTCGCTGCGCACCAATCATTTCGTAGCCGATACGAAGGATAAGGGCCAGTCGCTGGCGATCAAGCTCGACTCGCAGGCGGTCGAAGGCCTGCCGGCGCCACGGCCGTGGCGCGAGATCTTCGTTTATGGCTCCGAAGTCGAAGGCGTCCATCTGCGCTTCGGTCCGGTGGCGCGCGGCGGTCTTCGCTGGTCGGACCGCGCCCAGGACTACCGCACCGAGGTGCTCGGCCTGGTCAAGGCGCAGCAGGTCAAGAACGCCGTCATCGTGCCGGTCGGCGCCAAGGGCGGCTTCTTCCCCAAGCGCCTGCCGGCCGGCGGCAGCCGCGACGCGATCTTCGAGGCCGGTACTTCGGCCTATAAGAATTTCGTCTCCAGCCTGCTGTCGATCACCGACAATATCGGCCTCGACGGCGTCATTCCGCCGGCCGGTATCGTGCGGCGCGACAAGGACGATCCCTATTTCGTCGTCGCCGCCGACAAGGGTACGGCGACCTTCTCCGACACCGCCAATGCCATTTCCGAAAAGCATCACTTCTGGCTGGACGATGCTTTCGCCAGCGGCGGCTCGGCCGGCTACGACCACAAGAAGATGGGCATCACCGCCAAGGGCGCCTGGGAAGCGGTCAAGCGGCATTTCCGCGAAATCAACCGCGACATCCAGACCTCGCCCTTCACTGTCGTCGGCGTCGGCGACATGTCGGGTGACGTGTTCGGCAACGGCATGCTGTTGTCGCCGCAGACCAGGCTGATCGCCGCCTTCGACCATCGCGACATCTTCATCGATCCCGATCCGGACATGGCGGCCTCGATGGCGGAGCGGGTGCGCATGTTCGCGCTGCCGCGCTCGTCCTGGCAGGACTATGACAAGTCGAAACTTTCGGAAGGCGGCGTGATCGTCTCGCGCAACCAGAAATCGATCACGCTGCCCGCGGCCGCAGCCGCGGCGATCGGGCTCGCCAAGACGACCGCGACGCCGGTCGAGATCATGAACGCCATTCTCAAGGCACCGGTCGACCTTCTGTGGTTCGGCGGCATCGGCACCTATGTCCGGGGTTCGGGCGAGACCAATCAGGATGTCGGCGACCGCGCCAATGACGCCGTCCGCGTCACCGCGCTCGACGTGCGCGCCAAGGTCATCGGCGAGGGCGCCAATCTTGGCGTCACGCAGCGGGCGCGCATCGAGTTCGGCCTGAATGGCGGCCGCTGCAATTCCGACGCCATCGACAATTCGGGCGGCGTCAATTGCTCCGACGTCGAGGTCAACATCAAGATCGCGCTGGCCTCGGCCATGCGCAAGGGTTCGTTGACCAGGCCGGCACGCAACAAGCTGCTGGCCGAAATGACCGACGAGGTCGGCGCGCTGGTGCTGTCCAACAACTACCAGCAGACGCTGGCGCTGTCCTTGGCGCGCAAGCGCGGTCTCGCCGACATTGCGCACCAGGCGCGGTTCATGGCGGCGCTGGAAGCGCGGGGTCTGCTCGACCGCGCGGTCGAGACGCTGCCTTCGCCGGCAGCCCTCGCCGAGCGCGAAGCACGCGGCGAGCCGTTGACCAGGGCAGAGCTCGGCGTGCTGCTTGCCTATGCCAAGATCGTCTTGTTCTCCGACATGGTAGCCAGCGACGTGCCGGACGAGCCGCATTTCGACCGCGACCTGATGGGGTATTTCCCGGAGCGCATGGCGAAGAAGTTCGCCGGCGAGATCCGCGACCACAGGCTGCGCCGCGAAATCATCACGCGCGTCACCGCCAACGATCTCGTCAACCGCGGCGGCCCATCCTTCGTCAACCGGCTGCAGGAAGCGACTGGCCGCACCGTGGCCGACGTCGTGCGCACTTTCGCCGTTGTCCGCGACGGCTTCGCGCTGCCGGCGCTCTACAAGGAGATCGACGCGCTCGACAATCAGATCGACGGACAGATCCAGATCGATCTCTATCAATCGATTAGCCGGCTTATCTTTGTGACGAGCGGCTGGTATCTGAAGAACGATACGGGCTCGGCGCCGCTGGCGCAACGCATCGCCGAATTGCAGGACGCGCGCAAGGCGCTGGAGCCGAAGCTCGTTTCGCTGCTGCCGGATTTCTCGCGCGAGCGCATCGAGGAGCGTCGCCACGGCCTGTTCAAGGGCGGCGCGCCGGAGAAACTGGCCGAGAAGCTCGCTCTGGCCGAAGTGGCCGAGCTGATCCCGGATGTCGCACTCACCGCGCGCATGGCCAACGCCGACATCGTCAACGCGGCCAAGGCCTTCTTTGCCGTCAGCGATGCCTTCCGCATCCCGCGCGTCGAGGAGGCGGCGCGCTCGATCATGCCGCCGGACTATTACGACCAGCTGGCGCTGTCGCGCGCCACCGACACGATCGGCGCCGCGCGGCGCGGCATCGCGGTGGCGGCGCTGACCGCTCACGCCAAGGCGGCGGATCCGGTGGCAGCCTGGCTGGAGGCCGGCGGCGAGCGTGTCGCGCGCATCCGCGAGCGGTTGCAGGCGCTGACCGAAGGCGGCGACATCACCGTGTCGCGGCTCTCGGTGGCTTCGGGCCTGATGAGCGACCTGACGGGGATCTAGAGCAATTCCAGGAAAAGTATGAAACGGTTAAGTTCGGCGACTTCGCCGAACCCTCTGTCCGGGTTGCGTGAAACAAAGCGGCAAAGCTGAGCACGATCGGGGACGATGACATAGTCCGGGACGAGCCTCTGCACCGTCCCGCAGTCGGGGCGGATGCGCCGGGTGAAGACATCTATGACGACCGGTTCGTCAAGGGCGTCTTCCACCGCTGTTCCGGCCGTTACATCA
>JAEKLU010000086.1 GCA_019509685.1 Mesorhizobium sp.
GAGATGCGGGCGCTGATCGAGAAGGAGAAGCCGCCGCGCGACCTCTGGGACATCAAGCTCATCCCGGGCGGCCTCATCGATCTCGAATTCATCGCCCAGGTCGCGGTCATCACCGGTGCTGTCGAGCCCGGCCGCCGGACGACGGCGACCGCCGACATCCTGGCGCGGCTGCAGCCGAGCTTCGCCGCCACGGATGTGCGCGACGAACTTGGCGAAGCCTATCGGCTCTATCTGGCGCTAACCCAGATGATCAGGCTTTGCCTTACCGGCGAGTTCCAGCGCGACGATGTCCCGCCTGGGCTTTCGGATCTGCTCTTGGCGGTGACCGACCTGCCGGATTTCGCCGTACTCGAAGCACATCTCAAGGAAACGTCGCGGAAGGTCAGGAAGGACTTCGACCTTCTGCTTGGCGCGGCCACGCCAAAACGCGCGTCCGGCCGCATCGGGGGTGACGATGCAACAGGAGAAGACCCATGAAGAAATCCACCAAGCTTGCCCTTGCCTTCGTGGCGCTGGCCGGCGCCGTCGGCACGGTTGCTTATGCCGAAAACAAAGCCGCCGGCGGCGAGCGCGCGCCAAAGGGTACAACGGCGCGGCTCAGCAAAGCGACCAGCGGCACCATCGGCTTCGACCAATTCTCCGATGCAATGGAGGCGCGGCTGAGAGAGTTGGCCGCCGGTAAAGGCAGAAGGTTGACGGTGGCAGAACTCGCCGATGCGCTGGAGAAGGCGCGACTAGAATCCTAAGATCTCGGCTACTCGGTGCGTTGGACCTGATGCAGCCTCCGACGTGCATACGCCTGCAGAATCCGGTCGCGCAGATGGGCGTAGAAGCGTTGCGGCAACATGCCGTAGTGGAAGCGGGATGGATTACTTCCCGGAATAGGCTTGAGATCGGGACCAGGCCAGAGGAAATCGTTGGTTTCGCTGACCATGACCCAAGACGTCAGATGGTCGAGTCCCAAATGCGCCTTGAGAGCTGCGGGCATCTCTATTGCATCGTTAGGATCTGCTGGAGGCGAGTGTGTGATTGGAACGACCGTCACAACTTCACAGCCCTCCACAACCCGACGCGCGGCAACGATGGCGCAGGGCCTATTCTTGCGCCCCTCTTCGAGGCCTTCGTTCTGCTCGTCCGACCAAAGGTAGGAATAGGAAATCACCAGACCGGGAACAGGCTTGGGCAGGCTCACGGCGTCCAGTCTTTGAGCATTGCATCCAGCTCATCAAATTCGGATGGCACCGCGCTTTCCGCAATGGCGTTCCGCGTCTCGTCGTCCAGCTCTTCGACGGGGCGGGCGACCCTGCCTTTGACCAGCACTTCAAACATTGCAGCCGAGAGAAGCACCGTGTGGGTTCGGCCGTTCTTCGTTATCGCCACTGGGCTCCGTTGAGCAGCGTCCTGAAAGCGGCCCACATTCTGCTGAAACTCTGTCGATGTTACGCGCATAAAAGTCACCTCTTTATCCAAAATAGATAAAATAGATAACTTTTCAAGGTTGCTTTAGCAGGCGCAGATTGTTGCGTCACGCCGCGACCTTCACCGCCGCTGGCGACTTCTTCAGCGGGATGCGCACCGACACGATGGTGCCGACGCCTTCGGTCGAGCGGATCTTCAGCGCGCCGCCCTGCAGTTCGGCGAGCGAGCGTGAGATGGCGAGCCCAAGGCCCGAGCCGGCATGGTTCTTGGAAAACTGGTTCTGCACCTGCTCGAACGGCCGGCCGAGCTTGGTCAGTGCCTGCTTGGGGATGCCGCAGCCATTGTCCTCGATGGTAAGGACCAGCGCTCCCGAAGTGTTGCGGGCCCTGACCGTGATCCTGCCGCCCTGTCCGGTGAACTTCACCGCGTTGGACAAGAGGTTGATGGCAATCTGCTTGATCGCGCGGCGATCGGCGAAAAGCCGCATCGAATCGGCGATACGCGTGTCCACCATGATCGACTTTTCGGCGGCCTGCAGCGAGATCACGCGCACCGTTTCCTTGATCAGCGGGCAGAGGTCGATCTCCTCGCGGTCGAGCGAGAACTGGCCGGCTTCGATCTTCGACATGTCGAGGATGTCGTTGATGACGCCGAGCAGGTATTTGCCGCTGCCGTTGATGTCGGTTGCGTATTCCTCGTAGCGCGGCGAGCCGAGCGGTCCGAACAGGCCCTGTTCCATCAGCTCGGAGAAGCCGATGATGGCGTTGAGCGGCGTGCGCAGCTCATGCGACATGTTGGCGAGGAATTCGGACTTCGCCCGGTTGGCTGCCTCGGCGCGTTCCGTTTCCTTCATGTATTTGCGGTTGAGCTCGACCAGTTCGCTGGCCCGCTCTTCCTCGGCGCGGCGCGCGAGGCTGAGGTCGTGGATCGTCGCCATCAGCCGGCGTTCGCTGTCGACCAGCTTCTCCTGGTGCAGCTTGATCTGGGTGATGTCGGAGCCGACCGAGACGATGCCGCCGTCGCGGGTCGTCAATTCGTTGACCTGTAGCCAGCGGCCGTCGGCCAATTGCCGCTCGAAGCTGACGCCGCCTTGCGGACCGTTGGCGTTGGCGAGCCTGCGCTCCGACGCGAAGGCCAACATGCGCTCCTCCAGGAAATCGCGTGTCGCGCCCGGCACCACGTCGCGGTCCGAAAGCCCGTTGTCCTTCTGGAATTTGGAATTGCACATGATCAGCCGGTCAGCCACGTCCCACAGCACGAAGGACTCGTTGATGTTCTCGATCGCCGTCCGCAGCCGCATGTCGGCCGCTTCCGAGCGCAGCGCCAGGTGACGCTGCTCGGTGACGTCGACAGCTATGCCGATCAGCTGGATCTCCGGCGCCTCCGGATCGATCACCTGGGCGCGGGCGCGCATCCACACCCACTGCCCGTCGGCGTGGCGCATGCGGAACACCTGGTCGATATGATCGATCTCGCGTTCGATGATGCGGTTGGCCAGCTCGAACAGGTCGTCATCTTCGGGATGGATGATCTCGTCGACCTCACCGAAGGAGAGCATGGATTCGCAGGGCTCATAGCCCAGCATGTCGTACATCGAGCGCGACCAGTACATCTTGCCGCGCACCATGTCCCAGTCCCACAAGCCGCAGCGGCCGCGCACCAGCGCCATGTCGATGCGCTGATGCGCTTCCAGGTAGATGCGGTCGGCGGCCTGGGCCCGCGCCGCCTGGCCGAAATAGGCGTAGAGGATGACGATCAGCACGCCGGCCGTCAGCACGAACAGCGTGACGTTGAGCGACATCGACTTGCGCCAGCTGTCGAACACCGCGGACTGCGGCACCAGAACGGCGGCGGCGTTCTTGCGGTTGCCCGAAAGGCTCACCGCCGCAAACCAGTCCTGTCCGGCGATGGTGACGTCCATGACGCCGGCGCGGTCGCCGAACATGAACAGTGGCTGGCCGCCAAGCACCAGGCTGTCCAGCGTGCGGCCCTGCCATCCCGTCGACAGCGGCGAGACGGCGACGATCTTGAAGGCGGCGTCGGTAATCATGAGCACATGGGCGCGGCCCATGGCGCCCTGGCGGCTGGTGTTTTCCAGCAGGTCGACGGCGTTCATGCCGGCAGCACTCGGGTCGGCGGTGATCGCCTGCGCCATTTGGCCGGCGGCCAGCGCCAGCACGGCCTTGGAATCGCGTTCGATCTCGTCATGCTCGTTCATCAGCGACAGGAAGCGCAGCGCTGCAATGACGATGAGGAAAATGATGATCAGCGCCGGGATAGAGCGGCGCAGCAGCGGCTCGGCGGCTAGAAGCCGCTGATAGGCAGGTTCGGCGATCAGGCGCGTGTTGCCGGCAAGTCCATCGCTTCTTGCCTTGCGACGCGCAAAAGCCTTCCCTCCGGGCGCGCCCCACGCGTCCGCCTTGGCCATAAATGGCACTCCCCGATCTGCCGTATTTACAGAAATGATCCGGTTACGCCGCACGCCCGAATCGTCAGTAAAGAATCAAAGCTGATTCGCCTTGTCCAGAGGCGCGGCCAAAAAAGATTAAAAATTGATTGAAATTCGACGAAACAGCCGGTCTCCCCCACAAGCGGGGAGATCGCTGATCATGCCAGCGTGCGCTCCACGATATCGCGCAGATCCGCCGACAGGTTCTCCGCCTTCGCGATCTTAAGCAGCGCGTCCCTGGCCTTGGCCAGGCGGCCGGGTTCCAGCGAGCGCCATGACCTGAGCGCCGTCGCCAGTCGCGCCGCGACCTGTGGGTTGCGCTTCTCGACCTCCAGCACCGTCTCGGCGAACAGCCGGTAGCCTTCGCCGTCGGCGCGGTGGAAGCCGGTCTGGTTGGCGCTGGAGAAGGTGCCGATCAATGAGCGCATGCGGTTCGGGTTGGCGATCGAGAAGGCTTGGTGCTGCATAAGCTCGCGCACCTTGTCGACGGTTTGCGCACCAGGCACGCTGGCCTGGATCTGGAACCATTTGTCGAGCACCAGGGCGTCGCCGCGATAACGCGCCTCGAACGTCGCCAGCGCTTCCTCGGCTTGACGGGAACCGGCATGGCGGTGCGCCAGCACGGCAAGTGCGGCGGCGCGATCGGTCATGTTGGTGGCGGTGTTGAAGTGCCGCGCGGCAAGCGCGGCACCTTCCGGCAGCAGCGACAGATAGTCGAGCAAGGCGTTGCGCAGCGCCCGTCGTCCGGCGCTCCCTGCCTCCGGCGTGTAGGGGCCGTCGTCGCCGAGGCTTTCATAGAGCGCCGAGAAGCCCTCGCGGTTTGCCGCAGCGATCGTCCGCGCCAGTGCCTCGCGCGCGGCAAAGATGGCGTCGGGGTCGATGCCCTTGCCGATGTCGCGGGCAATATCGGCCTCGCCCGGCAGCGTCAGCGCCAGCGCCCGGTAGGCCGGCTCCAGCGTGTCGTCGCCGGCGATCTTGCCGGCAAGCGCGGCAAGCTTTGCCGTAAAGGCCGGCTCCTTGCCGCCCAGCACCTGGCGGAAGGCCGCGATCAGCGCGTCGGTGAGCAGCGTGTTGAACGCCTGCCAGCGCGCGAAGGAATCGCTGTCATGCGCGGCCAGGAAGAACTGGTCGTCGGCCTTCTGATGCACCGAAAGTGTCATCGGCGCCGAGAAGCCGCGGTTCAGCGATACGGCGGGCCGCTCCTCTATGCCGGAGAAACGCACCGTGTGCCGGCGCCTGCGGACGTGGATGACACCGTCTTCCACAACGGCGCCCTCGACGGCGGTCCAGTTGACGGGCTGGCCGCCGGCGCCGACCAGGCCGAAGGCCAGCGGGATGTGCATCAGCCGCTTGCGGCTTTCCGACGGCGTCGGCGGCACCGACTGCTCGATCTCCAGCGTGAATTCCTTTGCCGCCGGGTTATGCGCGGAGCTGACCGTCAGGTTCGGCGTGCCGGCCTGGTGGTACCAGAGCCCAAATTGCGCCAGGTCGCGGCCCGACACATCCTCGAACACTTTCACGAAATCCTCGATCGTCGCCGCCTCGCCGTCATGGCGCTCGAAATAGAGGTCCATGCCGGCCCGGAAGGTTTCGGCTCCGAGGATGGTGCGGATCATGCGCACCACTTCCGAGCCCTTTTCGTAGACGGTCGCCGTGTAGAAGTTGTTGATCTCGCGGTAGCGGCGCGGCCTGACCGGATGCGCCAGCGGGCCCTGGTCTTCCGGGAACTGGTGCGAACGCAGCGTGCGCACCTCGGCAATGCGCTTGACCGCGCGCGAACGCTGGTCGGCGGAAAACTCATGGTCGCGATAAACCGTCAGCCCTTCCTTCAGGCAGAGCTGGAACCAGTCGCGGCAGGTGATCCTGTTGCCGGTCCAATTGTGGAAATACTCATGCGCGATGATCGCCTCGATATTGGCGAAGTCGGCATCCGTCGCGGTTTCCTCGTCGGCCAGCACATATTTGTCGTTGAAGACGTTGAGGCCCTTGTTCTCCATCGCGCCCATGTTGAAGTCGGACACGGCGACGATGTTGAAGACGTCGAGGTCGTATTCGCGGCCGAAGGCCTCCTCGTCCCATTTCATCGAGCGCTTCAGCGCGTCCATGGCATAGCCGGCGAGCCGCTCCTTGCCGGGCTCGACATAAATGCCGAGCTCGACAGTGCGGCCGGACAGGGTGGTGAAGCTGTCCGCCACCTTGCCAAGCGCGCCGGCCACCAGCGCGAAAAGATAGGACGGCTTGGGGAAGGGGTCGTGCCAGACAGCGTAGTGCCATCCATTGTCCAGCGCGCCGCTTTCGGCAGGGTTGCCGTTGGAAAGCAGCAGTGGCGCCTCGTTGTGCGGCGCCTCGATGCGCACCGTGTAGACCGACAGGATGTCGGGCCGGTCGAGGAAATAGGTGATGCGGCGAAAGCCTTCGGCCTCGCATTGCGTGCAATAGACATTGCTGGAGCGGTAGAGGCCCATCAGCGCCTCGTTGCCCGCCGGCGCGATCT
>JAEKLU010000087.1 GCA_019509685.1 Mesorhizobium sp.
AGTAGCTTGGCCGCACATCATTGGGCGAGGCGCCGATCATGGCGATCGTCTTCACCGAATTGAGGATGCAGACAATGTATGAATTGTCGTAGCTATCGTGGTTCATGCGGCTTCCTGCGGTAGTGATAGCGATAGAGTTCACGATTGAACCCAAGCGAGGCATAGAGCGCACGGCCGGCCAAATTGTCGGCCACCACCTGCAGGCACGCCGCCGATGCACCCGCCCGTCGCGCCCAGTCGATGAGGCCACCTACCGTCTTGCGACCCAGGCCTTGCTGCCTGAAACGGCCGTCGGTTTCAACCGATTCCACCACAAGCAACCCGTTGCGGATGACACCATAGGCCAGAACGGCAATTTCGCTGTCGCGCCGACAGGAAACGAACGCGCGGTCGCCGACGATCAGCCCGGTCATCTCGCGAAAGACACGGCGATCGGTGTCGTCATAGGCGCCCATGCGAAACCGCGCCGCGAACCAGTCCTCACCCGGCACGGGCGAAGCCGTGACCAGTTCATCCCGGACCTCGGCAAGGTCGTCGATCCCGGCAAAGAGGTGGATGGTTCCTCCTTCCAGCTGGTAGCCACGCCGGTCGAGGGCGGGTTCGAGCTCGTTGGCGATGTCGGGCACGCGAAACAGCGGCGTCTGGCCGTGGCTCGCATAGAACGCCTCGGCGGCATCGATGACCCCGTCAGGAGCGCCTCGCTCGCCGCGCAAGGGATTGGCCGAATTGGTACGCCGGATCCGCCCGCCCGATTGTCTGAGCAACCAACCGCCCACAACCGTCTCGGATGCCGCCGGCCAGCCTTCGCGGCAAGCCTGCTCGATCCGCCAATTGAGATCGTCATCGCCGGCAGTCATTCGTCATCCTCCCGTAGCGCTTCCTCCATAAAAGCCTGCGGGTCGCTGCAGAAGTCGCGCATCATGCGAAAATGATCGGTGTCGCGAAAATCGGTCGGATCGAGGCCGAAGCGGCTGATGCGGAAGAGCCGCGCATTGGGGCAGGCCATCAGCAGCGGCGAGTGCGTGGCCATGATCACCTGCGCGGTGCCGGACTGCTCCATGCGCTGAAGCAGTTTCAAGAGTTCGATCTGGCGCGTCGGTGACAGCGCGCTTTCAGGTTCGTCGAGGATATAGATGCCTTGCCGGCGGCAGCGTTCCTCGAAGAAGCGGATGAAGCCCTCGCCGTGCGACCAGGACAGGAAATCGGGTGGCGGCGGCTTGAACGGATCTTCCAGCGCCGCCTTATCGAGATAGCGGGCGACCGAGTAGAAAGATTCGGCGCGGAAGAACCAGCCGGCGGTGACCTTCGGCAGCCAATGAGCCCGGAATGTACCGGCGAGTGACGCGCCGCTCTTGTCGATGGCAATCGAATGATCGACTGGCATATAGCCCTTGCCACCACCCGCCTCGTCATAGCCGGCCAGCGCGCCGATGGCTTCGAGCAGCGTCGATTTGCCGGTGCCGTTCTCGCCGACGATGATGGTGATAGGGGTCGTGAATGCGAGTTCGAATTCGCGCTCCCGAAAGATCGACAGGTTCCAGGGATACTGATCCCAGTCGGTGACCCGAGAGGGCTCGAGCAGGATGCGCTTGAGGTAAGGCGCTTTCAGCCGCGTCAGTTGCTTGCGGGCAGCCACGTCGATCTCTCAGCGATGGAAAAGCGCCGCGCCTTCAACTTGGCTACTCGTCGGTCCATTCCGGCTTGCGCTTGCCGATGAAGGCGCCGATGCCTTCCTCGGCGTCGCGCGCCAGCATGTTTTCCACCATCACCTGCCCAGTATAGGCGTAGGCGTCGGCCAGCCCCATTTCGGCCTGGGCGTAGAAGGCTTCCTTGCCGGCCCTGACGACCAAAGATGATTTCGAAGCAATGGTTTGCGCGTATTTGTTGACAACCTGATTCAGATATTCGCGCGGCACGATGCGGTTGATCAGGCCGAAGTCCTTGGCGGTGGCGGCGTCGATCGTCTCGCCGGTGAGCAGCATTTCCATCGCCTGCTTGCGCGAGACGTTGCGCGACAGCGCCACCATCGGCGTCGAGCAGAACAGGCCGATGTTGACGCCCGGCGTGCAGAAACTCGCCTCATGCGAGGCAATGGCGAGATCGCAGCTCGCGACAAGCTGCAGGCCGGCGGCGGTGGCGAGGCCGTCGACTTCGGCGATCACTGGCTTCGGATGGCGCACGATCGTCTGCATCAAGGTCGCGCAGGCCGCAAATGTCTTCTCGAAGAAGGCCTTGCCACGGTCGGGCTCGGCGCGATGCGCGGTGATCTCCTTGAGATCGTGGCCGGCGCAAAACACCTTTCCGGATGCGGCGAGGATGATGACGCGTACGGATTTGTCGTCCTTCGCGCGATCGAACTCAGCCTGCAGTGCTGCCATCGTCGCCAGCGAGAGCGCATTGGCCGGCGGGCTGGCGAGCGTGATGCGCAGGACGCCTTTGTCCTTACTGGCAAAAACGGGGCCTTCGGCGACGGCCGGCTTCATGGCAACGACTTCAGCCACTTTTAAAACCTCCGGGGTCAGCGTTCGCATGGAGCAACACAACTAGCACGCTGCCGGTTGAAGAACAGCCGCGAGACGTGTTTTCTCCGTCACACCGTTTGGTCCAGGCGGATCACGCCTGGGGCCTTTCTCTCCATATAGGGAACCGAGCATGCCTCCCCAAAGCAATCTTAAACCGGTGCTGACCGCGCCAGAGGTCAACCGCTTAATGGCAAGCGTCTATCCGCAGTTGAACGACCAGTTCACCTTCTACGAAGCGCTGGATGTGTTTCCGGGCGGCTGCACGGTGCGGCTCAATGCCGACGAGCGGCATTTGCGACCGGGCGGCACCGTTTCGGGGCCATCGCTGTTCACGCTCGCCGACATTGGCGGCTATGTCTGCGTGCTTTCGCACGCCGGACCGGACGCGCTTTCGGTCACCACCAATCTCAACATCAACTTCATGCGCAAGGCAGAGGCCGGTCCGATCGACGGCCATTGCCGGATTCTCAAGCTCGGCCGGAGCCTGATGGTGTTCGACATCGACATCGTTGCCGGGCCGGAAGGACACACGATTGCGCACGCCACTGGCACCTATTCGATCCCGCCGAAACGCGGAGCCTAATGGAGTTTCGGTTGAATTCCTGCCATGATGTGTATATATATGCGCATAGGTGAATTTTGCTAGAACGCGACAGCCGCAAGATTGTGAAGCGCCTCAAGGATGAGGGTTTTGAACTGGTTTCGGTTCGCGGATCGCACCACAAATTCCGCAAGGGCGCGATAGTGCTGATTGTCCCTCATCCTGAGAAAGATTTGCCAATCGGTACGGCTCGCGCGATCGCCAAGCAGGCAGGCTGGATAAGAACGGTCTGAAGCGCTCTGAAGAGGCCCGCTATGAAAAGCTATTTCGCCTTGGTCGACAAAGATCCTGACAGTGCATTCGGCATCCGCTTTCCCGACATTCCCGGCTGTTTTTCTGCCGCGGACAATGCAGAAGATGTCGTGCCGAACGCGGTCGAAGCCCTGCAGTTGTGGGCGGAGGACATGCCGGTTCCCGAACCGTCAAGCCACGAAGCGATCCTGGCGCTTCCAGACATTCGAAGCGCGTTGGCTGAAGGTGGCTATCTGGTCTCGGTGCCGCTCATCGATAATGACAGCGCCGTGGTCAGAGCGAACGTGACTTTCGAGCGCGGCGTGTTGCGGGCGATCGATGCCGCGGCGCGCGAACGAGGCATAACACGATCCGCCTTTCTCTCCAGTGCCGCCCGCAAGGAAATCGAGGCCAAGTACTAATCGCATCATTTTTGTGTGGTAAAATAATACCGCCAACGCAAGATATTGGTTTTGTTACGTTTTCTGCCATGTCATGCTTTTTCTCAACCTTGACGCACCGGCCGCCCTCGCCTATAAGCCCTCACGAAGCAGCGGCCCGCAAAGGCCGCCGTTTTGTCATTGGCGGCGGGCAAGCGCTTTTCGCCAATCCAAGCAACAAGAAACGCCTTCCTCGTGAAGGTCAGAACCGAGAGCAGAAAACATGACAACCTTTTCGCAGAAGCCTGCGGATGTGGTGAAGAAGTGGATCCTGATCGACGCCGAAGGTCTCGTCGTCGGTCGCCTGGCCACTGTCATCGCCAACCATCTTCGCGGCAAGCACAAGCCGACCTTCACCCCGCATGTCGACGACGGCGACAATGTCATCGTCATCAATGCCGACAAGGTGGTGTTCACCGGCAAGAAGTTCACCGACAAGGTCTATTACTGGCACACCGGCCACCCCGGCGGCATCAAGGAGCGCACCGCGCGCCAGCTGCTCGAGGGTCGTTTCCCCGAGCGTGTCGTCGAGAAGGCCGTCGAGCGCATGGTCCCGCGTGGCCCGCTCGGCCGTCGCCAGATGAAGAATTTGCGCGTCTATGCAGGCGCCGAGCATCCGCATGTCGCCCAGCAGCCCGAAGTCCTCGACGTGGCCAAGCTGAATTCCAAGAACAAGAAGGTCGCATAAGATGGCTGAGCTTTCCTCGCTCGCAGAACTGGGCGCCGCCACCGGCAACACCAACACCCAGGCTGCCGCACCCGTCCACGTCCAGAAGCTCGACAAGTCGGGCCGCGCCTATGCCACCGGCAAGCGCAAGAACGCCATCGCGCGCGTCTGGGTGAAGCCGGGTTCCGGCAAGATCGTCGTCAACGAGAAGGAATTCGCGGCCTATTTCGCGCGTCCGGTGCTGCAGATGATCCTCAACCAGCCGATCGTTGCGGCCAACCGCGCCGGCCAGTACGACATCATCGCCACCGTCGTCGGCGGCGGTCTCTCCGGCCAGGCCGGTGCCGTGCGTCACGGCATCTCCAAGGCGCTGACCTACTATGAGCCGGCGCTGCGCGCGGTGCTCAAGAAGGGCGGCTTCCTGACCCGCGACAGCCGCGTCGTCGAACGTAAGAAGTACGGCAAGGCCAAGGCCCGCCGCAGCTTCCAGTTCTCGAAGCGCTAAGCTTTACGGCTTACAGGTTCGAAAGGCCGCCTCCGGGCGGCCTTTTTGCATTTGGAACGCTAGTGACCACGCCCCGCCGGCGTCTTGATGTAGTCGATGAAGGCGCGCAGCGGCGCCGGCACCAGACGCCGCCCGGGATAGTAGAGGAACGGTCCGGAAAACTCCTGCCACCATGACTCGAGGACGGGCTCCAGCGCGCCGCTTTTAAGGTGCGGGCGCACCCAATCCTCGAAGAGCCAAAGAATGCCGACGCCAGCGATGGCCGCTTCGATGGCAAGGTCTACGCCGCCTCCGATGCTGATGATCAGCGGCCCGGTGGTGTCAACCCGCACCACCTCACCCTCACGCTCGAATTCCCAGGGCGTCATCGCCCCACTGGGAAAACGGCCGCGAATGCAGGCATGACCAAGCAATTCGCTGGGGTGTTGCGGCCGACCGTGACGATCCAGATAGGCCGGTGCTGCCGAGGCGGTGAAGCGTTGGACGCGCGGCCCGATCGGCACCGCGATCATATCCTGCTCCAAACGCTCGTCATAGCGGATGCCGGCATCGCAGCCGGCCGCCAGCAGATCGACAAAGCTTTCCTCGGCAATCACCTCCAGCCGGATCGCCGGATAAGCGGCAAGAAATCCCGGCACGATTTTCGGCAGCACCAGCCGTGAAGCGCTGATCGGCACGTTGAGCCGCAGTGTGCCTGCCGGCCGGTCGCGAAAACCGTTGACCACGTCGAGCGCCGCTTCGACCTCGCCCAGCGCCGGGCCGAGCCGCGCCAGCAGGCTCGCGCCGGCCTCGGTCAAGGCGACGCTGCGCGTGGTGCGGTTGAACAGCCTGACGCCCAGTTGGGTTTCGAGACGCCGGATCGCCTCGCTGAGCGCGGACGCGCTACCCGCCGTCGCGCGGGCGCCCTCGCGAAAACCGCCGGCACGCGCCACGACCAGGAATGCCTGGAGATCGTTGAGGTCGGTTGAAGCCATTGTTCGAAAACCTGCACAAGCCGTTTGGATTATGGCCGATTATAGAGACAGCGACTATGCCCTATCTCTCTCGCCAACAGATCAGGAGAAGCAGCATGTCCAGCATCGATAAATCCGGCACCTACAAACTCGGCGACCGCTCGGTCCGTCGCCTCGGCTACGGTGCCATGCAGCTTGCGGGCCCCCACGTTTTCGGTCCGCCCAAGGATCATGACGCGGCCATAGCGGTGCTGCGCGAAGCGGTTGCGAGTGGGGTCAACCACATCGACACAAGCGACTACTACGGTCCGTATGTCACCAACCAGCTGATCCGCGAAGCGTTGGCGCCCTATCCGCAAGATCTGGTCATCGTCACCAAGATCGGAGCACGGCGCGGCAGCGACGCCTCCTGGCTTCCCGCCTACTCACCCA
>JAEKLU010000088.1 GCA_019509685.1 Mesorhizobium sp.
CTGAAGTCCGGCAAATATGCCGGCAAGACCATCGGCTCGCTGAAAGCGGCCGGCGAGAACAAGTACACGGGCAACATCACCGACCCGGCGAACGACAAGACCTATTCCGGCAAGGCGACGCTTGCCGGCACCTCGCTGAAGATGAGCGGCTGCGTGCTGGGCGGCCTGATCTGCAAGAGCCAGACCTGGCACAAGCTCTGATCGCTGCCAGCGGATCATGCGAAACGGGGCCCAAGCGGCCCCGTTTTCTTTTTGGGGCCGACTGGCTTCGGAGCGCCGGCACCCGCCGCGCGCCGGCGCTCAAGTCCCGTCAACCAATTTGAACCGCAGATGAATGCCGGTCTCAGAACCGGTTCAGAGGCATTTTGGCATTCTCTCCCGCATTGAAGGAGAGAGACATGCTTGCCCGTCGCTTCACCATCGTCTGCCTGCTGACGAGCCTGTTCGGCATGGGCTTCGCCATGCTCGTGGCGCAAGCCGGACGTCCGGCGCGCTCATGGGAAATAGCCGGCAGCTGCCGTCCGAATTGCGTGAACCAATTCAATCGCTGAAACGACCAAGATGAAACAAGTTAGCTGAAAACCGGGGACGCCACGACCATGAACCGCTTCACCACCCTTGCCGCGACGAGCCTCCGGCTGCTGCCGCGGGCGACCCTCTTCCTGATGCTGCTCGCCGTCCCGGTGCTGGCAATGCCGATGATGCGTGCCGATACCGGCCACAGGATCGAGGCGCCGGCGCATAAGGACAGGAGCGTCGGCTTCGTGCTGCTCATCAGCCTGCAACGCGGGCAAGCTTCATAGGCGGTCAGGTGACGTCGAGCGACGTCAATCGCGACGCGCCTTGAGCCCTGCGTCCAAGAAAAACTCAACTTCACACCTCTCTCAGGCTCGTCTCCCCTCCCAACCGTCATCCTGAGTCTCTATATTGAGCCATGGAAAAGCGAATCTACCCCCAAGCTATCGAATCGGTCGTCATGCCGGAGCCTTTCGGCAAGCAAAGCTTCGGCGACGCCAAAAAGGCCGTCGCGGCGCTGCAGACGCTCTACGACCGCAACACCAAATTCCTGCGCGACTCCTTCGCCGCACTTGCCGCCGGCGGCGACGAGGGCAAGCGCTACCGCGCCTTCTATCCGCAGATTGCCGTCACCACGAACTCGTTCAGCCAGGTCGACTCCCGCCAGGCCTATGGCCACATGCCGACGCCGGGGAACTTCGCCACCACGATCACGCAGCCGCTGCTGTTCGAGAATTACCTCACCGAGCAGTTGAAGCTGATCATGCGCAATCACGGCGTGTCGGTGACGGTGTCGGAATCGACGACGCCGATCCCGCTGCATTTCGCCTTCCTCGAAGGCACCTATGTCGACGGCGCCGCCGCCGAGCGCATCAAGCGGCCGATCCGCGACCTGTTCGATGTGCCCGACCTCGACGGCACCGACGACCAGATCGCCAACGGCACCTTCGAGGTGGCGTTCGGCGAGCCGAGGCCGCTGGCGCCGTTCACCGCGCAGCGCATCGACTATTCGCTGCACCGCATGACACATTACACGGCGACCAGCCCGCAGCATTTCCAGAATTTCGTGCTGTTCACCAACTACCAGTTCTACATCGACGAGTTCGTCGCGCGGGCCCGAGACCAGATGGCCAACGGCGGCGGGGGCTATTCCGAGTTCGTTGAACCCGGCAATGTGGTGACCAAGGCTGGAGCCGCCGCGCCGAGCGAAGGCTCGCCCCCGCCGCGCCTGCCGCAGATGCCGGCCTATCATTTGAAGAAGCCCGGCCATGGCGGCATCACCATGGTCAATATCGGCGTCGGTCCGTCCAATGCCAAAACCATCACCGATCATATCGCGGTGCTCAGGCCACACGCCTGGCTGATGCTTGGCCATTGCGCCGGCCTGCGCAACACGCAGGCGCTTGGCGACTATGTGCTGGCGCATGCCTATGTGCGCGAAGACCACGTGCTGGACGACGATCTGCCGGTCTGGGTGCCGATCCCGCCGCTGGCCGAGATCCAGGTGGCGCTGCAGGAGGCGGTAGCCGAGGTAACCGGCCTGTCCGGTTACGACCTCAAGCGTATCATGCGTACCGGCACCGTCGCCACCATCGACAACCGCAACTGGGAGCTGCGCGACCAGCGCGGGCCGGTGCAGCGCCTGTCGCAGTCGCGCGCCATCGCGCTCGACATGGAATCGGCCACCATCGCCGCCAACGGCTTCCGCTTCCGCGTGCCCTATGGAACGCTGCTGTGCGTCTCCGACAAGCCGCTGCATGGCGAGTTGAAGCTGCCCGGCATGGCGACCGAATTCTACAAGCGGCAGGTGGCGCAGCATCTCACCATCGGCATCCGGGCGATGGAGAAGCTCGCCGAAATGCCGATGGAGCGGCTACATTCGCGCAAACTCAGAAGCTTTTCCGAGACGGCCTTCCAATAAGCGATCATTGTCGAACAGGGCGAGGCAATCGGTCTTCTTGCTTGAGCCGCAATTTGGCCGATAAGCGATCCGAACAAGCGATCGGAGCGAGATGACAACAGGCGGTGCGCGCTTGAGCATGATGGCTCAGCTGACATTCCTGGCGATGACGGCGTTCTCGGCAGCACTCATGGCCGGGTTCTTCGGCGCGCTGCATCCGGCCTTCGATTCCTTCTCGCATTTCCGTATGCATCTGAGCCTGCTGACGGCGCTTCTGGCGTTGCCGCTGCTGGCCAGCTCCTATCGGCTGCAGGCGGTCGCGGCACTTGTGTTTGCCATCGCATGTTTTGCTACGACGACAGGCGCGCTGCCCAGATTGTCACCGCAGGCGGTGGCCAAGCCGACGGACCGGATGGTCTACAGCCTGCTGCAGATGAACCTGCGCTTCAACAATCCGACGCCGAAGAAGGTGTTGTCGCTGATCGGCCGGACCAATCCGGACGTCATCACCCTCGACGAAGTGTCGGGAATGTGGGCGACCGAGCTCGGCTATATCAAGGACGCCTACCCATACCGCATCCTGTGCGACTACCCCAATGGCGTGTTCGGCGTCGCGCTCTTGTCGCGCCGGCCGTTTGCCGCCGGCACCGCGCCGCATTGCGAACCGCGGGGAGCGATGGCGATCGCCACGATCGATTTCAGCGGCATCCCGGTCGACGTCGCCGCGATCCATCTGAGCTGGCCGTGGCCGAAGGAGCAGTACTGGCAGATCGGTGAACTGGCGCAGCCGCTGGCAGCGCTCGGCGAGACCGCTGTCATGGCCGGCGACTGCAACGCCGTGCCGTGGAGCGCCGCCGTGCGGCGGGTGGCGCGGCTTGGCGGGCTGACGCTGATGCCCTCGGCCGGTCCGACCTGGATCCACCGGACGCTGCCCGATTTCCTGCGCCGCTATGCCGGCCTGCCGATCGACCAGGTGTTCAGCAAGGGCGGCGTAGCGATCCTGTCGTCGACCCGCCTGGAAGATACCGGCTCCGACCATCTGCCGGTGCTGGTCGAATTCACGCTGCGGCCCGACGACAAGCCTCAGGAAGAGCATGAGTCCGCGTTGGCGGCGAACGACCTGCCAGGCAAGTAGCCCGGCTGAGCATGGCTGTCGTGTTCTTGGGGCGAAGACCCGAGGATAACGACGGGCCGACCGTCAAGGCTTGATCAAAGCCAAGACCAGATGCTCGACATGGCCGCCGCCACGATGTTCCGTCACATCGAACGCCTTCTGCTTCGCCTCATACTGCGCGGAGACGGCCTCGATGCGGCGCCCCGCTTCACGGCGCGCCTTGCTGCAGGACGGGTCGTCGGTGGTTTCGAGGCCGACGGCCGACCGCTCGGCGGCGCGCATCATGTCCCTGGCAAGACGGCCATGGGTCGCCTCGTGAGCGTGTGTGCCCGCCATAAACCGGCTCCAACGCCTTTTCAGTGCCGGCGACATCGGCGAAACGACGCGGGGAAAGGTGAAGACCAGGTCCATCGTGCCGTTTGCCTGCCGCACCCGGCACGAGCCGTTGCGCCGGAGCATCACGAGATCCCAGCTGGCGCTATAGGCGGTCAGGGCGATGGCGTGCGCCATGAAGCCACGTTTCGGACCCTTGCGATTGATGTTCTGGATGAGCTCGATGCCGGAAGCGCCGGTGACGTCATATGTGCGCGTTTCGACCCGGATCTTGCTGCCGGCCATGGCCTGCGGCGCATACAGCGCGGCGACGGCAACAAGACACGTCAAAACCTTCAATCGCATTTGTCTCTCCCCTGTCCGCGGAGAAAGAACCACAACAACGCTTCGGCTTCAACAGTATCGGCCAGCCGCTTCACATACGCTGGTGAACGGCCCGCTCCGCTTTTCCCGGGCGGCGGTCGAGACGGCCCGGTCGGCAGCCGGGCTCACATGCCCTGGTAGACCGGGCCTTCGCCGGCTTTTTCTAGGCGGCGGTCGAGACGGCCCGGCCGGCAGTGAGGCTCACATGCCTTGGTAGACCGGGCCTTCGCCGGCTTTTTCTAGGCGGCGGTCGAGACGGCCCGGCCGGCAGTGAGGCTCACATGCCCTGGTAGACCGGGCCTTCGCCGGCTTTTTTCTGGGCGGCGGTCGAGACGGCCCGGCCGGCAGTGAGGCTCACATGCCCTGGTAGACCGGGCCTTCGCCGCCTTGTGGCGGCACCCAGTTGATGTTCTGGTTCGGATCCTTGATGTCGCAGGTCTTGCAGTGCACGCAGTTCTGCGCGTTGATGACGAAGCGCACATCCTTGGCCGACGGATCGGCGGCGGCGTTGCCGTCCTTGTCGACCCACTCATAGACGCCAGCCGGGCAATAGCGGGTCGAGGGGCCGGCGAAGACGTCGTGCTCGGAGCGCTGCTGCAGCGCCATGTCGCCGACGATCAGATGGGTCGGCTCGTTTTCCTCGTGATTGGTGTTGGACAGAAACACCGAGGACAGCCGGTCGAAAGTCAGTACGCCGTCAGGCTTGGGATAGGCGATCTTCTTGTGCTGAGCGGCGGGCTCGAGCGACGCGTAATCGGCCTTGCCGTGCTTCAGCGTGCCGAAGGGCGAGAAGCCGAACAGCGTGTTCAGCCACATGTCGAGACCGCCGAGGCCGATGCCCAGAACGGTGCCGAAGCGCGACCACAGCGGCTTGACGTTGCGCACCTTCTTCAGGTCCTTGCCGATGTCGCTGCCGCGCCAGGCCTCTTCATAGGAAGCGAGCTCGTCATTGGCGCGGCCGGCGGCGATCGCTTCGGCCACATGCTCGGCCGCCAGCATGCCGGACAGCACCGCATTGTGCGAACCCTTGATGCGCGGCACATTGACGAAGCCGGCCGAGCAGCCCATCAGCACGCCGCCCGGGAAGGACAGTTTCGGTACCGACTGCCAGCCGCCCTCTGTGATGGCGCGCGCGCCATAGCCGATCCGCTTGGCGCCCTCGAACGTGCCGGCAATCGCCGGATGCGTCTTGAAACGCTGGAACTCCTCGAAGGGCGACAGATAAGGGTTCTTGTAATTGAGGTGGAGCACAAAGCCGACCGCCACCTGGTTGTCTTCGAGATGATAGAGGAAGGAGCCGCCACCGGTCTTCAGGTCGAGCGGCCAGCCAAAGGTGTGCTGCACCAGGCCCGGCCGGTGGTTTTCCGGCTTGACCTGCCAGAGTTCCTTGAGGCCGATGCCGTATTTGCCTGGATCGCGGCCGTCGGAAAGCTTGTATTTGGCGATCAACTGCTTGGCCAAGGAGCCGCGCGCGCCCTCGCCGATCAGCACATATTTGCCCATCAGCGCCATGCCCGGCGCGTAGGACGGCCCGTGCGTGCCGTCCTTCTCGACGCCCATGTCGCCGGTGATGACGCCGATGACGGCGCCCACCTCGTTGTAGACGAGGCTGACCGCGGCGAAGCCCGGATAGATTTCGACGCCGAGCGCCTCGGCCTTGGTCGCCAGCCAGCGGCAGACATTGCCGAGCGAGACGATGTAATTGCCGTGATTGTTCATCAGCGGCGGCATCATGATGTTGGGCAGACGGAACGAGCCTGCCGGCCCGAGCACAAGGAAATGGTCGGCGGTGACCGGCGTCTTGAACGGGTGACCCTCCTCCTCGCGCCAGCCGGGCAGCAGCCGGTCGATGCCGATCGGATCGACGACGGCGCCGGACAGGATGTGCGCGCCGACCTCGCCGCCCTTTTCCAGGACGACGACCGAAAGATCGGGATTGAGCTGCTTCAGACGGATTGCGGCGGCAAGACCGGCGGGACCCGCTCCGACGATCACCACGTCGAATTCCATGCTTTCGCGTTCGATATCGCTCATCGACCCCTCTTTGGCTTGCCGCATTCTCGCATTGTGCTGGCTCCTGCGCTGCATAGCGCATCAATTCGCGACGCGAAACCGGCGCTGACGGCCAGGCCGCGCCCTCATCTTTTTAATTGTTCGACGGCTTGGTTATCGGCAATACTTCACGCCATGCGCATGTTCGAGCCATCCGGCTTTCCACTGAAGCGCTTGCCATTGACGCCCGGCATCGCCTGGCGCGCGGTTCTTCCGCTCCTGTTTTTGACCGTGCCGGCAGCGGCGGATCCAGCAAAGGTCTGGCTCACCGGCGCCTATTCCTTCTCCGACGAGCTTGGCGGCTTCCGCATCACCAGCGCCTCTGGCATCGGCACCAAGGAAGACCCGCTGATCATCAAGGAAGAGCTGAACACGGCGACGCCGGTGACGCTGACCATCCGCGCCACCAAGCCGATCGAGCCGTTCGGCAAGGCCGGCGAGGTCGCCAATGGCGTGATGTATA
>JAEKLU010000382.1 GCA_019509685.1 Mesorhizobium sp.
ATGTGAAGGTGCGCCGCCGAATCATCGATCTGGTAAAATCCCTTGCTACCGAAGATGCCGAGTGATCCGGTGGGTCGATTGATCCCCGAGTAACCCCAGGGCTCGATTGCCGGCGGCATGTGCCGCCGGTGGTACAAGATATATTGCTGCGACATTCATGCCAGAACCGCGGCACCGCTTGACGAGCGGCGCCCGGCACCGTTAACACGTGGCGCGCCAAAATCGGCAGCCCTGCCGATCGTTTTTTCAAGAGGGGACACCCGTGACGCGGCAGAACTACTTCTTCACCTCGGAATCCGTAGCCGAGGGCCACCCCGACAAGGTTTGTGACCGCATCTCCGACGAGATCGTCGATCTGGTCTATCGCGAGGCCAAGAAGACCGGCATGGACCCGTGGAAAGTCCGCGTCGCCTGCGAGACGCTGGCCACCACCAACCGCGTTGTCATTGCCGGCGAGGTCCGGGTTCCCGAGACGCTGCTGAAGAAAGACAAGCAAGGCAACATCCTGATGGATGCGGCTGGCCACCCTGTCGTCAACCCGGCCAAGTTCAAATCGGTCGCCCGCAAGGCGATCCGCGAAATCGGCTACGAGCAGGCCGGCTTCCACTGGAAGACGGCAAAGATCGAGGTTCTGCTTCACGGCCAGTCGCCCGACATCGGCCAGGGCGTCGACAACGCCGCCGACCGCCAGGGCGAGGAAGGTGCCGGTGACCAGGGCATCATGTTCGGCTATGCCTGCCGCGAGACGCCGGACCTGATGCCGGCGCCGATCTATTACAGCCACAAGATCCTCGAACTGCTTGCCGCCGCCCGCCACGAAAACAACGGCGAGGCCGGCAAGCTCGGTCCCGACGCCAAGAGCCAGGTCACCGTCCGTTACATCGACGGCAAGGCCGCCGAGGCAACGCAGATCGTGCTGTCGACCCAGCATCTCGATTCGTCCTGGGATTCCAAGAAGGTCCGCAAGGTCGTCGAACCCTATATCCGCGAGGCGCTTGGTGACCTCAAGATCGCCGACGACTGCATGTGGTACATCAACCCGACCGGCAAGTTCGTCATCGGCGGCCCGGACGGTGACGCCGGCCTGACCGGCCGCAAGATCATCGTCGACACCTATGGCGGCGCGGCACCGCATGGCGGCGGCGCCTTTTCCGGCAAGGACACGACCAAGGTCGACCGTTCGGCCGCCTATGCGGCGCGCTATCTCGCCAAGAATGTCGTGGCGGCGAAGCTTGCCGACCGCTGCACCATCCAGCTCTCCTACGCCATCGGCGTCGCCCAGCCTCTGTCGGTCTATGTCGACCTGCACGGCACCGGCAAGGTCGACGAGGCCAAGCTCGAGGAGGCGCTGCGCACCGTGATGGACCTGTCGCCGTCCGGCATTCGCAGGCATCTCGACCTCAACAAGCCGATCTATGCCAAGACGTCGTCCTACGGCCATTTCGGCCGCAAGGCCGGCCGCGATGGGTCCTTCTCCTGGGAGAAGACCGATCTGGCCAAGGCGCTCAAGGACGCGGTTGCAGCTTAGGCATGATCCCAAAAAGTGGGTACCGGTTTTTGGAAAAGATCATGCTCCAACAAAGGATTAGATTGAGATGAGATTTCAACCAAATCTCATCTCAATCTAAGCGCGGCGCGCGACCAGGCCATGGATCCACACGACAGGCGGAGCCGCGCGACCGAAGGGTTCTTCGGCCGCCGGCACGGCAAGACCATTCGCCCGCAGCAGGCGGCGGCGCTGGAAAGCGGTCTTGGGGCCTATGGCCTCGACCTCTCCGTCCAGGCGCCGGC
>JAEKLU010000089.1 GCA_019509685.1 Mesorhizobium sp.
GCCACCTTGCCGCGGTCGAGCACGACGAAGCGGTCGGCGATGTCGAAGACATGATGGATGTTGTGGCCGATGAACAGGATCGAGCGGCCACTCGCCCGCACCTGGCGCACGAAATGGAAGACCTTGGCGGTCTCGGTCAACGACAGCGCCGTTGTCGGCTCGTCGAGGATGATCAGCTCCGCCTGCTTGTAGATGGCGCGCGCGATCGCCACGCCCTGCCGCTCGCCGCCGGAGAGCTGGCCGACGATCGACTGCGGCGTGAACACTTTCGAGGTGAAGCCGATCTCGCGCATCAGCCGGCTGGCTTCCTCGATCTCCTTGTTGACCTTCAGCCAACCCATGAAGCCGGTGAGCTCGCGGCCCATGAAGATGTTGCGCACGATGGTCTGCTGCACGGCCAAGGCCCGGTCCTGGAACACCGTCTCGATGCCGGCGTCGCGCGAGCGCGCCGCGCTCCATCCGGTGACCGGCTTGCCGCGCACCAGGATCTCGCCGCTGGTCGGCGTGACCACGCCGGACAGGATCTTGATCAGCGTCGACTTGCCGGCGCCGTTGTCGCCGATCAGGCCGACGACCTCGCCGCGGTCGACGCTCAGATTGACGCCACCCAGCGCGTAGACCTGGCCGTAGGATTTCTTGATGTCGCGCAGTTCGATGATGCGTTCGCCCATGCGATCCTCGCTTGAATTCTGCCGATCCGCTTGCCGGCGATCCGGCCGGCCGGGCAACAAACCCGGCCGGCAGCCTTGGGAGGTCAGCGCAGCGCCTGCTTGGCGAGCTCCGAGACGATCTCATAATTCTGCGGCGTGACGAAGCCGGCGCCGGTGTCGACATTCATCGGCGACAGCCCCAGCACCACCTGCTGGCAGAGGCTCAGGATCGGCAGGTAGCCTTGCAGGAACGGCTGCTGGTCGGCGGTCAGCTGCACCCAGCCGCCTTTGAACGCCTCGACGATCTGCGGGCTGGTGTCGAAGCCGAAGTTGAAGATATCGCCGGGCTTGCGTCCGGCGGCCTGCATATAGGTCGGCACATTGCCGAGCATTTGCCCGCCGGGATAGCCGACCGCCTTGACGCCGGGATTGTTCAGCAACGCCGCGGTGATCACCGGGATCGCGAGATTCGGATCGGCGGCCCACTCGGTTGCGGAATTGATTTGAACGACATCGACGCCCGCCTCTTTCAGTGCCGCGACTGTGCCGCGCTCGCGTGCGCCCCGGCTTTCATTCTCGAATGGGCCGATCATGATCGCCTTGTCGCCGGCCTTGAGCCCGGCCAGCTTGAACGCCTCGGCGCCGAGCGCGCGGCCCTGCTGTTCCTGCTGGGCGCCGACGTAACCGCCGCCAAATGCCGCCGTCACCGTCGGCACCGGCACGTTCTGGTACATCATCTTGATGCCGTCCTTATGCGCCTGTTCGGCCAGCGGCATGATCGCGGCGTCGCCGGGATGGCCCATCATGGCAATGCCGTTCGGCTTGACGGCGACGGCTTCTCGCAATTGCTGCACCATCTTTTCGACGTCCCAGCCCGAGAAGATGTAGTCGACTTTCGGCCCGAGATCGGCGGCCGCTTGCTTGGCGCCATTATAGACGATGGTGCCGAAAGCGTCGCCCTCGGCGCCGCCGACGAAAAAGCGGATGTGCACGTCCTTGCACCATTGGGCGTCGAGCGCCTGCGCCGGCAAGGTGGAAATCGAGGCGCACAGCGCCGTGGCTGCGGCCACGACGGTCGAGCGCAGAACAGTCCTTCTGGTCGTGATGCTCATGCACGTTCCTCCCTTTTGTCCCTCGATCGAGGGTTTTCGACAATGATTTCCGGCTCCTCCAGCCGGCCGGTACTCAAGCCGGATTGGGCAAGTAGCTGTTCCCTCCCCGGCATTGCTTCAGATACTCCAGGCCACGGACCTGCCCGGTGATCTCGAGGTCGTCGCGATAGACCGGGTCGTGCCAGCCCTCGATGTCGATGGCGCCCTTGTAACCGGCCAGCCGCAATTCGCTGATCACCCGCGTCCAGTCGCTGTCGCCGAAGCCGGGCGTGCGCATCTGCACGAAGGGCAACCTGCCGAACACGCCATGCTCGCGGATCACGTCCCAGCGCACCGTGGCGTCCTTGCCGTGGACATGGAAAATGCGCGGCGCCCATTTGCGGATCTGCGGCAGTGGGTCGATCAGGTAGACGAGCTGATGGCACGGCTCCCATTCCAGCCCGAGATTGTCGTCAGGCAATTCGTTGAACATCAGCTCCCAGGCGTCGGGATTGTGGGCGATGTTCCAGTCGCCGGCGGCCCAGTTGCCGTCCATGGCGCAATTTTCGAAGGCGATGCGCACGCCCTTGTCGGCGGCGCGCTTGGCCAGCGGACCCCACACCTCGCGGAAACGCGGCAGGCTGTCCGTCAGCTTCTTGCCGCGCAGACGCCCGGTGAAACCGCTGACCATCGAAGCCCCGAACAGATGCGCATTGTCGATAACGGTTTCCCAGGCGGCAAGCACGCCGCGATCGACCTCGCCATCCTCCAGCGGATTGCCGAACACGCCGATCGAGGAGACAGTGACATCGGCATCGCCGATCGCGTCGCGGATCTCGCCGGCAAGGCGTGGCAAATCCTTGCCGCCCAGCGTCTGCCAGAAGAAGGGCTGGATGCTCTCGAAACCGAGCGGCAGGATCTGCTTGATGTAGGCCGCCGGGTCGTCGAGGTTGGCCCGCACCATGGTGCCGATGCGGATGTCGAGAAGTGGATTTGGCATCACTGTGCTTCCTGCGAAATCGTCACGCGGCGTCCGGTCTCGGCGCTTTCGATGGCGCCGAAAACCATGGCAAGGCTTTTGATGTTGTCGGCGCCGCGCGTCTCCGGCTCGGCGCCGGTCTCGATCGCGTGCATGAAATCCTGGATGATGCCGAGATGGCCGTCGACCCGGTCGGCGGGATCGAGTGGCGGCACTTCGATCGGCCGGGTCTTGTCGATGATGCCGTCGCGACCGGACGCAACCACTTCCGCCTTCAGCCCGTCATGGCCATCCCACAACAGGCTGCCGCGCTCGGCGACGATGCGCCAGCTGCCTTCCCAGCTGGTGCGAAAACCGTCGGCGCACCAGGAGCCGGCATAGGTAAACACCTTGCCGCCGCCGAGATCGAAGACGGCACTTGCCGACGATCCCTGCCGGTACCAGGAATTGGCCGGCTCCCATTCCTGGCAGTAGACGCTGGCCGGCTCGCCGCCGGCCATGTAGCGGGCGGCGTCAAACGTATGAATGGCCATGTCGAGCAGCAGCACATGCGCCATCTCCTCGCGAAAGCCGCCGAAATGCGGCGCGACGAAGAAGTCGGCATGAATGCTGGTCGGCGCGCCGATGGCGCCGGAGTCGAGGAAGCGCTTTATGCGCCGGACGTTGGCGACATAGCGGCGGTTCTGGACCACGGCGTGCACGCGTCCCGCGCGGCGCGCTGCCTCGATGATCGCCTGCGCGTTCTCCGGGCTGTCGGCCAGCGGTTTTTCGGTTAGCAGATGGCAATTATGGGCAAAGGCGGAAAACGCGACCTCGCGGCGCGCGGCGGGGACCACGACATCGAAGACGGCGTCGGGCTTTGTCTGGTCGAGAACGGCGTCGAGGCTGGTACCGACGATGGCGCCGGTGAGGTCGTATTCGCGCGCCCTCGCCTTGGCCCGTTCGGCGTCGAGGTCGACAAGTCCGACAATGGCGAGCCCGTCAATCTGCCTTGCAGCATCGAGCCACTGCCTGCTCATCGCGCCACAGCCGACGAGGACGACATTCATCATCCGGCGTTCCTCCCGTCCGGCCCCTCCAGGCCGAATGTCACGGCATCCACGGCATCACCGTAAACGTTTTTCCGTAAACGTTTACGAGAACACACCCGATAGCGTAGAATGTCAACTGGCTGCCTCTCGAAAATCGTTCCGAAGCCTTGGCCTGAGCGGCGGCCGGTGGTAGCCAAGGCAGGGGGAGAATGATCTTTGGCGTCCAGCATCCACGACCTTGCGCGTCACCTGAACATTTCGATCGGCACCGTGTCGCGGGCGCTGAACGGCCGTGCCGACGTCAATGCCGACACTCGCCAGCGCGTTCTCGATGCGGCCAAAAAGCTCAACTATTCGCCCAACCGGTCCGGCCGCAGCCTCAGGCAAGGCGCCACCCATTCGATCGCCTTCATGCTGCAGCCACATCCGGGCGACCAGCAATATGGCGAGCCGTTCTTCATCCCTTTCCTGATCGGGCTACAGGCGAAGCTTGCCGAGCATGGCCTCGATCTGATGGTCGTGATGGGTGAGCCCGGCCAATATCAACAGGAGCGGTTGCGCCGCGTGGTTGAGACGCGCTGGGTCGACGCGGTCGTGTTGGCCAATACGCGACGGGAAGACGATCGGATCGACTATCTCAGCAAGGCCGGCTTTCCCTTTGCCACGCTTGGCCGAAGTCAGTCCGGCGGCGACACCTATCCTTCGCTCGATATCGATTTCGAGAGAGCGGGTGATGAAGCCGTCGACCGCCTGGTCGCACGCGGCCACCGCCGCATTGCCGCCATCCGCCCTTCGCTTGATCTCAACTTCGGCTACCTGTTCCTCGACGGCTACCGCAAGGCGCTGAAGCGGCACGGCATCGAGGTCGACTCTGACCTGATCGCCGACGGCTTCATCAACGAGACCGGCGGCTACCAGGTGACGCCGCAAGTCATGCGCTCAAAGGACCCACCGACGGCCATTATATTCAACAATGACGCCATGGCGCTTGGCGGTTGCAAGGCGCTGGCCGAGATGGGAATCAAGCCGGGCCATGACATGGCGGTTATCGTCATCGTCGACACGCCGCTTTGCCGCTACTTCTCGCCGACGCTGACCGCCTTCCGTCCGGCGCTTGAACCGATGGGCCAGCGGCTGGCCGGAATGCTGCTCGCCTCCCTCCCCGCCTTTGCTGGCCCGGACGGGCCGCGCATCATCCGCGAGGTCTGGCCGCTGGAACTGATCGCACGCGAGAGCGATTGATGGCAGTCGGCGAAAGCCGATCAATCCACCTTCTTCTCGCCCCGCTCGCCAGCCTTGACGATATCGCCCGTGGTGAACAGGATTTCCTTCAGTTCCGCCCGCCAGTCCTGCTTCTGGCGCAGCAGGAATTCCAGATCCATGCCGAAATGCTTGAACTCCTCGGCTTGCGCGTTCTTCATGATCGCCTTTGCCTGAGGGTCCTTCTCCACCGAGATGCGCTGTTCGTACCAGCCGATCGCTTCCGCCTCCTCGATCAGCGAGGTGATCATGCGGGCAAAGGTCCGCACCTTCTGCGACAGTTCGTTCGCCGGTTCGTGATACTGATCGAAACCCATTTTTCCCTCTCCTCAAATCCCGCGGCGCCGCACACGGATCGCAGGCGCGGCCGGAGCTTGCCTCCAACGGATCGGAGAGAGAAATGGTTCCGGGATACCCGCCAACCCACCCTGTCACGCAACCATCACGTTCGCGTCCTAGACCGCTTGGCGGAAGGCTGCGGGCGGCGCCCGATGCGACGCCTGCTCCGAGCTGTTTTGCCACAAGGGGATATCCATGAAACACCTGACCCGAACTGTTTCGCTCGGCGCGGCGCTTGCGCTGTTCACCGCCATGACGCCGGTGCTTGCCGACGGCGTTGCCTATGTCAACAAGGGTCTGGTCGGCATCGGTCGCATCCCGGCCAGCCAGAAGGACAAGTTCGGCGAAACCTTCGGTTCCGGCTCGGGCATGGCGATCGACACCAAGGGCTGGGCGCGTGACGGCAATGCCTATAAGGGCTCGCTCTGGCTGCTGCCGGATCGCGGCTACAACGTCGCCGGTACCACCGATTACCGCCCGCGCCTAAACACCATTTCGATCGAGCTTGCCCCGGTGGCGCCGGGTGCTGCACCGACAGCAGGCCAGGAACAGTCGGGCGTCAAGGCAGCACTTGCCGACACCATGCTGTTGACCGACGACAAGGGCGCCGACACCACCGGGCTCGATCCGCTGAACGGCGTGCGCCCGGCCGCCGGCGACATGCCGATCCTGCCGCAGGCCGACAATGGCAAGCTGGCGCTGGACAATGAGGCGATCGTGCGCCTGCCAGACGGCACCATGCTCATCTCCGACGAATATGGCCCAAACATCTATCGCTTCTCGGCCGACGGCCATCTGATGTCGGCCACCCAGCCGCCGGCTGCCCTGGTGCCCATGCGCGACGGCAAAGCGAACTTTGCGTCCGACAATCCCGGCCCCGGCGCCGCCGAGCCCGATCCGAAGGATCCCGAGACCGGCCGCCAGAACAACCAGGGCCTCGAAGGCATGGCGATGACGCCGGACGGCA
>JAEKLU010000090.1 GCA_019509685.1 Mesorhizobium sp.
CGTACGAAGCTCGGCCGGACCGCAACGCGCCCGTACCAGTCTCGAATATCCGCAGACCGCGCCAGCAAGTCGCGGCCTTCGGCGACCTTGACGAAATAGGCGATGATCGGCGCCGCATGCAGGTCGGCCAGGGTCAGCTGGTCGCCGAGCAGCCATGGTCCTTGGGTTTTCAGCGCGATCAGCACCTTCAGCATCGTTTCCGCCTGCTTAAGGCCGGCGGCAATCAGGCTCTCGTCCGGCTCAGCCGTCTCCAGCCGCTCGACAGCAACATCCCAGACCATGGCGCGGTAGCCATAGGCGTCGAGCATGCCGATAATCTGGGTCATCCGGGCGCGGCCGCGCGCGTCGGCCGGTTGCAGGGCCGGACCGTCGAAGGCCTCGTCCATATAGCGTGTGATGGCATTGGTCTCGAACAAACGAAAACCGTCATGTTCGAAAGCCGGGATGCGGCCGAAGGGATGGTGCTCCAGATACCAGGCGGGAATGCCCTCGGCGGCGAAGATGTCGAGCGGCACCAGCTCGTAGCCGATGCCTTTTTCCTCCAGCGCCATGCGCGCGACGCGCACATAGACGCTGTAGTCGGCGCCATAGAGGATCGGTTTGGTCATCGGGCCCGGCCCTCCGCTATGGCTGCGGGCGTTCGTCCTTTGAAAAGCCCATATGGGGGCTTTTCATGCGCTTCGCGCACCGCTCCTCACCCCATCGCCTTCTGCAAATTCTCGTCGATCTTGTCGAGGAAGCCGGTGGTCGACAGCCAAGGCTGGTCGGGACCGATCAAGAGCGACAGGTCCTTGGTCATGAAGCCGCTCTCGACCGTCTGGATGCAGACCTTCTCCAGCGTGTCGGCGAAACGCTTCAGCTCGGCATTGTCGTCGAGCTTGGCGCGGTGGGCGAGGCCACGCGTCCAGGCGAAGATCGAGGCAATCGAATTGGTCGAGGTTTCCTCGCCCTTCTGATGCTGGCGGTAGTGGCGGGTGACGGTGCCGTGCGCGGCCTCGGCCTCGACAGTCTTGCCGTCGGGCGTCATCAGCACCGAGGTCATCAGGCCGAGCGAGCCGAAGCCTTGCGCAACCGTGTCGGACTGCACATCGCCGTCATAGTTCTTGCAGGCCCAGACATAGCCGCCCGACCATTTCAGGGCGGAGGCCACCATGTCGTCGATCAGCCGGTGCTCGTACCAGATTTTCTTTGCCTTGAACTCGGCCTCGAACTCCTTCTCGTAGACCTCCTGGAAGATGTCCTTGAAGCGGCCGTCATAGGCCTTGAGGATGGTGTTCTTGGTCGACAGGTAGACCGGATAGTTGCGCAGCAGGCCATAGTTCAGCGAGGCGCGGGCAAACTCGCGGATCGACTCGTCGAGATTGTACATGGCCATGGCGACGCCGGCGCCGGGCGCGTCATAGACATCGTGCTCGATCACCTGGCCGTCCTCGCCGACGAATTTGATCGTCAGCTTGCCCTTGCCGGGGAAGCGGAAATCGGTGGCGCGGTACTGGTCGCCGAAGGCGTGACGGCCGACGATGATCGGCTTGGTCCAGCCGGGCACCAGGCGCGGTACGTTCTTCATGATGATCGGCTCGCGGAAGATGGTGCCGCCGAGGATGTTGCGGATGGTGCCGTTCGGCGACTTCCACATCTTCTTCAGCTTGAATTCCTCGACGCGCTGCTCGTCGGGGGTGATCGTCGCGCATTTGACGCCGACGCCCCATTTCTTGATGGCGTTGGCCGAATCGATCGTCACCTGGTCGTTGGTGGCGTCGCGGTGCTCGACGCCGAGGTCGTAATATTCAAGCTTGAGGTCGAGATAAGGGTGGATCAGCTTGTCCTTGATGAACTGCCAGATGATGCGGGTCATCTCGTCGCCGTCGAGTTCGACGACCGGGTTCGCCACCTTGATCTTCGCCATGGAAAGAATGCCTCGTTGCTGGGGATCTGAACGGCCTTGCCCGCATGGCGTTCGGCCGGGGATGGGGAGCGTATATCAAAGGCTTTTTGAGCGCGCAAACCGCGATCAGCCTCATGTTGGACGAGTGCCGCTGTTGTGAATGCTTCATTTTAGGCGTCGGATGTGGCAGGGGACGCCGAAACGCCGCAAACATCGGTTACCGACAGCCATGCCCGCACTAGAAGACGCAACCAAGACCGCCTCCGCCGGACCGGCGATCATCCTGGTCGAGCCACAGCTCGGCGAGAATATCGGCATGGTGGCGCGGGCGATGGCCAATTTCGGTTTGTCCGAGTTGCGCCTGGTCAATCCCCGCGACGGCTGGCCGAGCGAGAAGGCCCGCGCCGCCGCAAGCCGCGCCGACCATGTCATCGATGCCACCGTTGTGTTCGACGACCTGGCGTCCGCGGTCGCCGACCTCAACTTCGTCTTCGCCACCACGGCGCGCGAGCGCGACGGCTTCAAGCCGGTACGCGGCCCGGTCGAAGCGGGCAGGGCACTGCGCGCCCGCGCCGAGGCAGGGCTTCGCACCGGCATCCTGTTCGGCCGCGAGCGCTTCGGCCTCTACAATGACGAGGTCGGGCTTGCCGACGAGATCGTCACCTTTCCGGTCGATCCGGGCTTTTCATCGCTCAACATCGCCCAGGCCGTGCTTTTGATGTCCTATGAGTGGATGAAATCCGGCCTTGCCGACGAAACGGCGACCAATTTCTCCGGACCGGAGCTGGCGCCGGCGACCAAGGAACAGCTGCACAGCCTGTTCGCCTATCTGGAGGGGGCGCTTGAGGCGCGCGGTTACTTCCGGCCGGAAGAGAAGAAGCCGAAGATGGTCGACAATCTGCGCGCCGTGCTGACGCGCGCCGGCTTCGCCGAACAGGAATTGAAAGTATTGCGCGGCATTGTTTCCTCGCTCGACAGGTTTTCGCCGGCCATGCCGCGCGGCGATGGCTCGCCGGGAGACGATCCGAGGCGATTGCCCGCACGCAGTCGCATGGCGGACAAAGAAAGTTAAAATCGATAAGCTCTGAACATTTGAAGTAACCGAATGTTATTCGGTTTTGATCCATCCTTATTGAAACGATGGGGGTGGCATATGTTTACGTCCAATATTGGCCGGATGCGCTTCTTTCTCTACTCTCTCGGCCTCTGGGTGGGCGAGGTGGTGGCGATCATCATCTGCATTGGCGCGACGATCGGCTTCGAAGGGCTGCTCAATTCGGCGCCCGGCCCGTCGCGGCAAAGCCTGGCCGGCGCGGTGCTGGTTTTTTCGCTCATCTTTGTCGCGCTGCGCGGCAACATCGCGCTCCGCCGAGGCCGTGACGCAAACAAAAACCGCTGGATCGTGTGGTCCTATATTGTCCTTTCCGGCCTCTACGCCCTCCTGCAAGCGGGCACGTTGCTGGTCATCAAATTCGGCGATCCGGAGAGCGTGCCTGGCGGCCTGAACCTGGTTGGGCTTTCCATATTCGGCCTTTGGTGCGGGATCCTGTGGGCGAAGCCTGTCGCCGGCAGCAACATCGAAGAACTGACCTCGATGTTCGACTTTGACGGTCCGCTGCCAACGCCGGCCGGCGCTGCGCGTATCGCAACCAGCAGTGCCCCGGCCGTGCCGCGCGCCGCCGTTCGCATTCCGCCCGCGCCGCAGCCTTTCGGCAGGCCGCGGCCTGCAGGTTTCGGCAAGCGCGGTGTGTAGTCGTCTGCGCGAAAGCTGCCAGGATTAGCCACTTCAAGACCAAGATCATTCGCGATAGAAGCGCCATTGGCCCGATTATGAGCCAGACCTTCTAGTGACCGGATGACAATGAGCGATCGATCAAGCCAGCCGCCGATCCTGATGTTCGATTCCGGCGTCGGCGGGCTCACGGTGCTGCGCGAGGCGCGTGTGCTGATGCCGGACCGCCGCTTCGTCTACGTTGCCGACGATGCGGCCTTTCCATACGGCGCCTGGGAAGAGCCGGCGCTGAACGCCCACATATTGGCGCTGTTCGGCACATTGCTGGAGCGGTTTAGACCCGCGGTGTCGGTCATCGCCTGCAACACCGCCTCGACCCTGGTGATCGATGCGCTGCGCGAAGAATTTCCCGACCATCTCTTCGTTGGCACCGTGCCGGCGATAAAGCCGGCGGCCGAGCGTACCCGCTCCGGCCTGGTCTCGGTGCTGGCGACGCCGGGCACGGTGAAGCGTCAGTACACGCGCGACCTGATCAGCAAATGGGCGCAGAAATGCCATGTCCGCCTGGTCGGCAGCGACAGGCTCGCGGGGCTGACCGAAACCTATATGCGCGAGGGTTTTGTCGACGAGGAGGCCGTGCGCGCCGAAATTGCGCCGTGCTTCATCGAACGCGACGGCAATCGCACCGACATCGTCGTGCTCGCCTGCACGCATTATCCGTTTCTGGTCAATCGCATGCGCAAAACGGCGCCCTGGCCGGTCGACTGGATCGATCCGGCCGAAGCGATCGCACGGCGCGCCATGTCGCTGCTTGATCCGGTGGGAGAGCCTTCAGGCGAGAACGAGCCCGATATCGCCATCTTCACCTCGGGCAAGGTGGACTTCGCCACGAGGCGCCTGATCCAGGGCTTTGGACTGACCACCCGCTAAGGCGTATTGATATTCGGGTGAGGCCGGCCTGCAAATGCCGGTTTCCTGCGCTTCCGGTGCTCACGTACTTTAAGTACGCTCCGCTCCGGTTCTCGGAACCCACCATTTTCGGCTCGGCCTGACCCGAATCTCAACACGCCTTGGAGACCATCGCTCACGCAGGTTCGAAGACGATGCTGCGTTGATCCGGATCGGCGGAGACCAGCTTTAGCTTCAGACTGTCGCCCTGCCGGAGCCCCGAGGCTTTGACGTTGGCAACGACAGGCATGTCGGCGAGCTGAACGCGCACGCCTTGATCGACGATGTCGGTGACGACGGCGTTGAACATCTCGCCTTCGTGCCCCTTCAGCATGACCGCCTCGGCAAGGTCGATTGCCGCGTGGTTGATCTGTCGAGCGCGGCCATCCGCGCGCCCCATCGCCTTCGGCAATCTGGTGAACGCGTCGCTGACGGCCTGCGGCACCGGCTGGCCATTGGCGATTGCCAACGTGCAGCGCACGACATAGCGGTCGGCCAGCCGCCTGAGCGGCGCGGTCGAGTGTGCGTAGGTCGCGGCCATCGCCTCATGCCAGGGGACGACGCCCTCCTCATAGGGCTGGTAGGACGCGCCGGAGCTGGCATGGCGGATCTCCAGCATCAGCGCCGCCTGTTGCTTGTTGGTCGGATCAAGCGTCCGCTGATAGTCGTGCAAGCTGGTGGCGGCCGGCCATGACAGGCCGAGCGCTTGTGCCGCGTTGCGCAGCCTTTGCACCTTGAAGCCATCCGGCTCCGCCATGACCCGGAACAACCCGGTCTTGTGCGCCAGCATGGCGTCGGCAATGGCCATATTGGCGGCCAGCGAAAGTGCTGCGTTGTCCTGCTCGGATTGCAGAAGCGGCCTGAACGAAAGCTGGAAGCTGCCATCGGCCAGCCTTTCCACTTCCTGCTCGGGCGGGTCGACGCGGGAGGCGCCGCGCCGGTCTTCGTTTGCCGCGATGCGCTGCGCCAGTTCCGCAAAGCCGGCCGGAACGTCGGAGGCCTGCACGCGGTCATAAGCGAGCTTGGCGCGGCTTTGGATGATTGCCCGCTCGGCGCCGTCCAGCTTCACCGCGCCGTCCTCGGCGACGCGAACCGTGAAGATGACCGCCGGACGCGGGCCATCGGGCAACAGGCTCGCCGCGGCCTCGGCAAGCACCGGCGGGTAGAGCCCGGCCTTGCCGTCCGGCAGGTAAAGCGTCTCGCCCCGCGTCCAGGCTTCGAGATCCACCGCGTCGCCGTCCTCGACGAACCAGGCGACGTCGGCGATGGCGTATTGCAACAGAAGGTCGCTGCCGCTGGCCTCGATCGAGAACGCCTGGTCAAGATCAGTTGAGCTCGCCGGATCGAGCGTGACGAAAGGCACCGCCGTGCGATCCACATGCCGGTTGGGCACGCGCTTGGCCGCCGCTTCCGCCGAAGCCATCACATTGGGCGGAAATCCATCCGGCACGTGGAACGCGGTGCGGATTTTCGAAAGACCGGCGGCGAGTGCCTGTGAGGGGTCGGTCAGTGATTTCATGCCGTCCGTCCTACACTGGCGCCCCACGTACGGGAAGGCTGGAACTGCCGCCGAAGCGCCGCGTTTCTCCTGACAGCAAAAGGAGAAACGACCATGCCTGCTACATCGCAAGCCCAGCAAAAAGCCGCCGGCGCCGCACTTTCCGCCAAGCGCGGCGAGACCAAGAAAAGCGAACTCAAGGGCGCGTCGCGCGAGATGTACGAATCGATGAGCGAGAAGCAGCTCGAGGACCCAAAAAGAAGTCGTAGCCGCGGCTTAGTGGTGGTCCTTGACGGAGCAGCGCTTGACCCGGTGGGTCACGTTGTGCGGGCGGCCGTTGCGCCAGACGCGCCGGGTGATCGTCTGCCAACGGCAGACTTGCTTTGCGCCGCCCGAGAACTTGGCATTGCCCGCGAAGGCCACTTCAGGCGCGCTGAAGGTCATGGGTGCCGACAGCAGAACCGCCATTATCAAAGCCGCATACTTCATGATGTCTCCTCGGTTGCCCTGGCTCAGAGAGCCTGAGCGCGGATGCTAGCGATTGGGGCGCGGCATCCCAATCACGAAGTCGGCAACTTCAAACGGAAAGGACCGCGGCATGGACCCCCGGCCTTCTTGGATTTGTCGTAAGCGTTGCTGGAACTGAGGCTCGTTGATGGAGCAAGTGACAGCGCTGAAACTTGTGGATGACCCACTGGCGGTGACAGTTCTTTAGATTCGGCGGCTTATCTGTGCCTGCAGGCTCATGCGTGGTCCGATGCTGACAGCCATCCGCCAGCAAAAAAGCCCACGACGAATCGCGGGCTCTTTGAAAATCCTTGGCACTTTCAGAGACATCGAAGCTGTTCCCGGTTGTCGGACGGTTACCAGCGGTGGCAGCGCTTTATCCGCTCGACGAACACCTTGCGGTGACCATGCCGCCACACCACTCTCTTCTTGACGATGACGCGGCAAACCTGCTTGTGGCCGTGCCAGTGACGGGCCATGGCCGGTTCCGGCGCTACCGCCATCGAACCCACAAGCACCGCGGCGCCTGCCAGGGTAAGGAAGAATTTCTTCATAAGAATTGCGCTCCTCTAGCTCCAGTCACTTCCTGATGCCGTTGGCGAAGCAACCTCCCGCCACATCCGGCACTGCATCAGCGTCGGGAACGGTATATTGTTGCCTTAGCCGAGGCCACTCACAAGCTTGACACCGGTTAAAACTCGGTTTAACCAGCCGCCAACGCCGGGCAGCGATGCCCGGTGTTTGTTTTGTATACATCAAGACCAGTCGCCTTGGTTGTTTCTGGTTTTGTCTGAACCGACGTGTCCCGTGGGTTTTCCGTCGCTTTGCGTGGAAGACCCTGTCAGGTCCCGAAAACGGGGGCCAGAGGAGGGCGCGTTTCCTTCGCCCGGAGCCATGGGGTTTCCGGGTATGTTGTTTTGAAAGGGAATGCGATGAGCAAGCGCGAATCCGCGAAATACAAGATCGATCGCCGTCTTGGCGAAAATATCTGGGG